>JAURXE010000422.1 GCA_030654635.1 Pseudomonas sp. | reverse complement strand
AGAAAAGCGTGGTTTTACGTTGTACGTTTTAGCTTCTAATCAAGCCGTCACTACCCGTACAAATCGAGCGTGAAGCTGAGCGAGTGAGCGCTAGGCGCCGCGTCGGCCGGCCCCGGGAGTGTACTGGTGTGCCTGACCGGGGTCGGCCGACGCGGCACCAACGCGGGCGCCGCTCAGCTTCGCGCGCCGACTATTACTGACAAGCTTCGCAGTCTGGTTCGTCGATCGAGCAGGCTTTGGGCACTGGTGCCGGACCGGCCGGCGCGCTCATCAAGCTTTCGTCGATGTTGCCATTGGACACTGCGTTCAGCTTGCCGGTGGTCACGGTGGACTTCTCGGTGCTGGTGGCAGCCAAAGCGCGGAGGTAGTAGGTGGTTTTCAGGCCGCGGTACCAAGCCATCCGGTAGGTCACGTCGAGCTTCTTGCCCGATGCGCCAGCGATGTACAGGTTCAGCGATTGGGCCTGGTCGATCCACTTCTGGCGGCGGCTGGCGGCGTCCACGATCCACTTGGTGTCGACTTCAAACGCGGTGGCGTAGAGGTCTTTCAGCTCTTGTGGAATGCGGTCGATCTGCTGCACCGAGCCGTCGTAGTACTTCAGGTCGTTGATCATGACCGAGTCCCACAGGTTGCGCGCTTTCAGGTCGCGGACCAGGTAGGGGTTGATCACGGTGAATTCGCCGGACAGGTTGGATTTCACATAGAGGTTTTGGTAGGTCGGTTCGATCGACTGCGACACGCCAGTGATGTTGGCGATGGTCGCGGTCGGCGCGATGGCCATGATGTTGGAGTTACGAATGCCTTTCTGCACACGGGCACGTACCGGCGCCCAGTCGAGGCTTTCGGCTTGGTCGACCGAGATGTACTTGGCGCCACGGGCTTCGATCAGCAGGTTTTGCGAATCGAGCGGCAACACGCCTTGCGACCACAACGAACCCTGGAAGGTCTCGTAAGCGCCGCGCTCATCGGCCAAATCGCAGGAAGCCTGGATGGCGTAGTAGCTGACCGCTTCCATGGATTTGTCGGCGAACTCAACGGCCGCGTCCGAACCGTAGGCGATGTGCTGCAGGTACAACGCGTCCTGGAAGCCCATGATGCCCAAGCCGACTGGACGGTGCTTGAAGTTGGAGTTCTGCGCCTGTG
>JAURXE010000415.1 GCA_030654635.1 Pseudomonas sp. | reverse complement strand
CTGGCCTAGGGTGACGCTGTCGACGTTAGCCGGCAGCATGGTGCTAAGCCCTTTGGTCTCCGAACCGTAACTGGCTTGCGCTTCAAACTTGTAAGCGCCGGGCGGCAACAAATTGCCGCTGGCATCTTTGCCGTCCCACATAAAGCTGACATTGCCGGCCGCCTGGGCACCCAGATTGACGCGACTGACCGAGGCGCCGGTATTGTCATAGACGTTGACATAGACGTTGCTGCTGCTGACCGGCAGTGTCAGGCTCGCCTTGAAGGTTTCTTTAGTGTCCACCACCGCCCTGTCGGTCGGCACAATCACCTTGCGTCCAACCATCGAGGAGGCCTGCAGGGCCTGCGAAGACTGATAACCCGAAACCAGCGACTCCATGCTGGTGTTCAGCTTGCCGATCCCCTCCACCTGACTGAACTGCGCCAACTGGGCAATAAAGGCGCCGTTGTCTTGCGGCGACAACGGGTCCTGATTATTCAACTGAGCCACCAGCAGGTTAAGGAACTCATTTTTGCCCAGCTCCTTACTCGCTGGAGCCGCGCTCTTGAGCTGATACTGGTCAAGAACCGTACCTGTGGCATTAGTGCTATCGATGCTCATGGTCATCCCTCATTCGCGGTTTACTGGCCCAGGGTCAGTACACGCTGCATCATCTGCTTGGCGGTATTCATCATTTCAACGTTGGTCTGAAAGGCCCGACTGGCGGAAATCATGTCGGCCATCTCCTCAACCACGTTGACGTTGGGGTAATAGACATAACCACTGGCATCGGCAGCCGGGTGATTAGGCTCATAGCGCGGTGTCAGGCTACTTTGATCTTCAATCACGCCCAGCACCTGCACACCGCTGCCAGCTTGATCCTGATCGGCAAACAACGAATCACTGCCCTGCTGGGCGTTCTGAAACATAGTGGCAAAAACCGGATGCCGCGCGCGGTAGGTCTTATCAATGCTGGAGGACACGGTCTCAGCATTGGCGATATTGCTGGAGATGGTGTTCAGCCGAGTGCTCTGAGCACTCATGCCGGTCCCGGCGATATTAAATACACTGGCTAGTGACATGACTGGACTCTCCGTTATTCGCCGCGTATCGCGCCGATCAGACCTTTGAACTTGCTATTGAGCAGGGTAAAACTGGCCTGAAACTGCACCGAGTTTTCCGCATAGCTCGCCTGCTCCAACTGCAAGTCAACGGTGTTCTGGTCCAGCGATGGCGCCGCTGGGGTGCGATACAGCAAGCTTGAATCGCCTACCGGAAAACCATCGGCTTCAATGTGCCGGCTATTATTACGATTGAGTTGAAACTGTCCGCCCTGGGCTTTGCTGCTTTGCTCGGCAAGCACCGAGGAAAAATCCAGATCGCGCGCCTTGAAGTTCGGCGTATCGGCATTGGCCATATTGTTAGCCAGCACCTCAGCCCGCTGAGCGCGAAAGCTAAGGGCCTTGTCATGAATGCCGAGTGCGGAAGCGAAGCTAATACTCATGGTCTTAAGACCCTGCTTGAATGTGCCTAACCAACACAAAGCAAAGCTTATGCCATAAAATATAATCGTTATTTTTCAATAACTTATGAATAATAAAAGCCAACTACCGAAGCCAAGCGGCAAAGCCTTTCCGCTTCCTGCCACCCAAGCGGCAAGGCGCCGGTAGCTTACTGGGGGCAAAAAAAATGAAGGCCGAGGCCTTCATTCTTGTGCAACCCAATCGGTTTACTTGGCTTTATAGATAATCCCAGGGCTGCACTGAACCATTTGATAATGATCCGGCAAGCCATTGAGCGCCTCAGAAGCACCAAGGAACAGGTAACCACCAGGCTTTAGCGTGCCATGGATGCGTAACAAGATGTCCTTCTTCACTTCCGCCGAGAAGTAAATCAACACATTGCGGCAAAACACCACGTCGAACTTGCCAAGGCTTGCGTAACTGTCAAGCAGGTTAAGCGCACGAAACTCAACCCGCGTCTTGATCGCCGGCTTAATCGCCCAACGACCCGGACCTTTAGGATCGAAGTATTTCTGCAAGCGCTCCGGTGACAAGCCGCGCCCCATGGCCAGGCTGTCGTACTCCCCCGATTTACAGGCGGTCAGCATTGAGCCGGACAGATCAGTGGCCACAATTTGCATGCCGGCCTTGAGCTGACCCAAATTGCTACGCTCAAACTCTTCGGCGGTCATCGACAGCGAATAGGGTTCTTGTCCTGACGAGCAAGCCGCTGACCAGATACGCAAACGCTGCCCGGAGCTGGCTTTAAGCAACTCAGGCATCACCCGGTTTTTCAGCACCTCGAAGGGATAGGTATCACGAAACCACAGGGTCTCGTTGGTGGTCATGGCGTCTACCACCTGCTCACGCAGACCACTGCGCGGCTGAGTTTGCATGCGCTGCACCAGCTCGCCCAAGGTCTTGATGCCTTGCTGCTCCATCAGCTTATTGAGCCGACTAGACACCAGGTAGAGCTTGTTGCTGCCCAGCAAAATGCCACAGGCTTTTTCCAGGAAGACACGGAACTGCTCGAAATCCAGATTACCTGAAGTCACTAAGGACGCCTCACCACTCATACGTATTACTGAGAGCCGCGCCCTCAGTCCCCATCTGCCGTATTGATCCGCGCGACCACTCGCGCCGCCAATTCGTCAGGTCGAAACTTGGCCAGAAAATCATCGGCCCCAACCTTTTTCACCATCGCCTGGTTGAATACCCCAGAAAGTGAAGTATGCAGGATGATATGCAACTTCTGCATACGTGGATCAGCACGAATTTCGGCGGTCAGGGTATAACCGTCCATTTCCGGCATTTCAATATCAGAAATCAGCATCAGCAACTCACGCTCGGGTTGCTTGCCTTCCGCGACCATGTTGCGCAGATAATCATAAGCCGCCCGCCCATCATTGAGCGCCACCACCTCAACCCCAATGGTTTCAAGGCAACGAATAACCTGCTTACGCGCCACCGATGAGTCATCGCAAATCAGCACACGCTTGGTCACCGCTTTTGCCTGAGTCGCGACATCAACCACGCCCTCAGAGATCACCTCAGAAGTCGGCGCCACCTCGGCGAGAATTTTCTCCACGTCGATGATTTCAACCAGCTGATTATCAACCCGAGTCACTGCCGTCAGGTAATGATCGCGCCCAGTACCCTTGGGTGGCGGATGGATCTCCTCCCAGTTCATGTTGACGATTCGCTCAACCGAGCGCACCAGAAACCCCTGAACCTTGGTGTTGTATTCCGTAATGATCACGAAACTGCTTTTAAGATCTTCCAGCCCCGTCCCACCCGTGGCTATGGCCAAATCTAGGATCGGGATAGTGCCACCGCGCAAACTCGCCACGCCGCGGACCACGCGGCTGGATTTAGGCATGATGGTGAGTTTGGGGCACTGCAGCACCTCCTTCACCTTGAACACGTTTATTCCATACAGCTGATTGCCTTCAAGGCGAAACAACAGCAACTCAAGACGGTTCTGCCCCACCAGCTGTGTACGCTGGTTTACCGAATCCATTACACCGGCCATGCCCTGACTCCTTACATTTAAGTCTGCGGACGCACCACCCAGAGTAGCAGGCGGCACGGGCCTTGCTTTTCAATTGTGATGAAAATCAAACCGACATTTTTCCGACGTTTACTGGCAGCTTGCCAGCTATCTATTGCTTTGCCTGCATTGCTCGGTGCTGGATACCAGCAAGACATCGCGGCAGCAGAGGCTACTCTGCCTGAACAACTTATCGGCACCAGCCAAGAATTTCTTGAGCAAGCCGTTAGCACCTATTTACAGCGTAGCGAAATTCAAGCGCGACACGAAATTGAAATCCATCAACTGGACCCCCGCTTGCGCCTGCCAGCCTGTGACAAAGCCCTAAACGCAACACTGGAAAGCCCAGCGCAACCGGTCGGACGAGTCACTGTCAAGGTCCGCTGCGAAGGCGCAAGTCCTTGGACTATTTTCGTCCCAGCCCAGGTACATATTTACCGCAATGTATTAATCGCCAGCAGGCCACTCAAGCGTGCAACCGTGCTTAGCGAACCAGATCTAAAACTGGTTGAGCGCGACATAGGCCTGCTTAACCAAGGTTACCTGACCAGTTTTGAGCAAGCGATCGACAAAAAACTGACGCGACAACTATTAACCGATCAGGTACTCGCCCCCGTTCACCTGCAGCAGGCCGAAGTGGTTCGCAAAGGCGATCACGTAGTCATAACCGCACGCAGCGGCGGCATTAGCGTGCGCATGACCGGCGAGGCACTTACAGATGGAGCCCTGGGCCAACAAATACGGGTGCGCAACCAAGGTTCAGGACGTTCAATCAGGGTCAGAGTAACTGGACCGGGCCAGGTGGAAGCCGCAATGTAAAACCGAATTTTGTAGCGCAAGCAGCCAACGATTTTCTACACTGGTTAAGCGATTACTATTTTTTCCTAAAGTTTTCTCTACCACCGCCGAAAAACTAGACAAGCGTCCAAACACTGTTCGAGGTTTTGCATCATGGTTATCGATTTCAACCGCCCCAACAACGCCAGCGGCCCAAGCGGCAGCGGTCGCGCTGGCACTACTCAGTCGAGCACTGCGAGTGATGCGTTGAGCGCCGGCAAAGCCAGCCCGGTGACCACCGCAGCCGCTCAACCGAACACCTCCAAAAGTGGCGAATCGGTGCAATTGAGCAACGAAGCTCAACACCTGCAAAAGGTCACGGACAAACTGCGCGACCTGCCTGCGGTAAATAAAGAGCAGGTCGAACGCCTAAA
>JAURXE010000403.1 GCA_030654635.1 Pseudomonas sp. | reverse complement strand
TCCCGGCCGGACGCTTGCTGGTGCGCTCGGTTTGCATGCTGTTTGACGGCTACCTCAGCACCATGACCACGCAGCGCTTCTCGCGGCTGATTTAACCCTACAAGCAGATGCGGCCGGTTCTAGCCGGCCGCCTTTAACCTGGCAAAAAACCTGAATGGCCGAACAGTTTCCACTGGCGCCTAGCTCTAGTTGAGCGCCTGCGTTACCCTTAGCGGCATTATTTGCGCCCTTAAGGAAATCCCCATGTCCGAGAACAGCAAGGCTCGCCCTGTAGCTCAAGCGCACTGTAAGGATTGCAGTTTGTCTTCGCTGTGCCTGCCGTTATCGCTGAACATGGAAGACATGGACTCGCTCGACGAAATCGTCAAGCGCGGCCGCCCCTTGAAGAAAGGTGATTTCTTGTTTCGCCAAGGCGACACCTTCAACTCGGTGTTTGCCGTACGCGCCGGAGCCTTAAAGACCTTTAGCGTCACCGATGCCGGCGAAGAGCAAATCACCGGTTTCCACCTGCCCAGCGAATTGGTAGGGCTGTCCGGCATGGACAGCGAAATTTACCCCGTCTCGGCCCAAGCTCTGGAAACCACCTCGGTGTGCGAAATCCCGTTTGAGCGCCTCGATGAACTGGCCCTGCAGCTGCCGCAGTTGCGCCGCCAGCTGATGCGCATCATGAGCCGCGAAATTCGCGACGATCAGCAAATGATGTTACTGCTGTCGAAGAAAACCGCCGATGAACGCATCGCCACCTTTTTGGTCAACCTGTCGGCACGTTTCCGTGCCCGCGGCTTTTCCGCCAATCAATTTCGCCTGTCCATGTCGCGCAATGAAATTGGCAACTACCTGGGCTTGGCGGTAGAAACCGTATCGCGGGTGTTCACTCGCTTTCAGCAAAACGGCCTACTGGTGGCTGAAGGCAAGGAAGTGGATATCACCAACTCCATTGAGTTGTGCGCCTTGGCGGGCGGTAACCTGGAAAACTGATTGCCCCGTGCGGGCTTGTGCAATGCAGGTCCGCTGCGAATATCGAACAGCTGTTCAGTCCTTCATAAACCTCAATACGCCGC
>JAURXE010000394.1 GCA_030654635.1 Pseudomonas sp. | reverse complement strand
ACCCGGCTTACAGATCGACTCTCCACCTTTTTCTTTGTCCGCTTGTGTGTATACCCCCGCCGTTCTAAGACCAAAAAAATCTTACTCTTAATAAAGCACTTTAAGTTCGAAGTGCAGCCTTCTGTATTGGCTCAATTTCGTCTTGATTTTGCAGCGTTTCCCCTGCGTTTTTCCCGCACTCTTGTTGGCTAAATCACCGATTTCTAAGGCTTTTCCTCCGCTCGTGCGCCTTGACGCTGGGGGGCTGCATTCCTATAGTGTGCCCAAGTGGTAAAAAGTGGCGCGAAGTGGGTTTTTGGGCATGGAAAGCAACTAATAATGGGGGAATGCAGCAGTGTTTCGTGGAGCTAACGCCATCAGTCTCGACGCCAAAGGGCGCCTCGCGATGCCGAGTCGGTATCGTGACGAGCTGGTTTTGCGTTGCGCCGGCCAGCTGATTGTGACCATTGATGCTGTTGACTCCTGCCTGAGTGTCTATCCGCTGCCCGAGTGGGAGCTGATTGAAGCCAAGTTGCGCGAACTGCCCTCCTTTCGTGAAGAAAACCGCCGCCTGCAGCGTTTATTGATCGGTAATGCCGTTGACCTGGAGCTCGACAGCGCCGGGCGTTTTCTGGTGCCGCCGCGCTTGCGCGAATACGCCGGGCTCGACAAGCGCGCGATGCTGGTAGGTCAGCTGAATAAATTCCAACTGTGGAACGAAGATGCCTGGAACACTTTGGCGGACGCGGATCTGGCGGCCATTAAACAACCCGGTGCTATGCCGGCCGAATTGCGTGATTTGATCCTGTGACTATGACTTCTGACTTGGCCCACATAACCGTACTGCTTGAAGAGGCTGTTACAGCTCTCGCGGTGCGCAGCGATGGCTGCTATCTGGACGGCACTTTCGGTCGTGGCGGCCATAGTCGGCTGATTTTGCAGCAGTTGGGTGAGGGCGGCCGGTTGCTGGGTTTTGATAAAGACCCGCTGGCGATCGCCACTGGGCAAACACTGGCGGCCGAAGACGGCCGCTTTGTCATTGTGCAGCGTAGTTTTGCCGAGCTGGGTGATGAGTTGGCGGTGCGCGGTCTAGCCGGCAAGGTCAGCGGCGTGCTGCTCGATTTGGGGGTGTCCTCGCCCCAGTTGGATGACCCCGAGCGCGGCTTCAGTTTTATGAATGACGGCCCGCTGGACATGCGCATGGACCCTAGTCGTGGCGTCAGTGCCGCCGCCTGGATCGCCAGTGCCCCCGAGGAAGAGATCGCCCGGGCATTCAAAGAATACGGCGAAGAACGTTTTGCCAAGCGCATGGCTCGCGCCGTGGTGCTGCGCCGTGCGGAGCAGCCGTTTGAGCGTACCGCGGACTTGGCCAATGTCTTGACCGTGGCCAATCCGGCTTGGGAGAAAGGCAAGAACCCGGCAACCCGCGCGTTTCAGGGCTTGCGTATTCAGATCAATAACGAGTTGGGTGATCTTGAGCGTGGTCTGGATGCGGCCATGGATGCGCTGGAGATTGGTGGTCGCTTGGTAGTGATCAGCTTTCACTCGCTGGAAGACCGCATCGTTAAGCAGTTTATGCGTCGGCATGTGAAGGGCGAGGCGGACAACTTGCCGCGCGATCTGCCGGTACGGGTGGTGCCCTTTGATCCGCGTTTGAAGTTGCTCGGCAAGCCACAATTTGCCTCCGATGCCGAAGTTAAGGCCAACCCGCGCTCGCGCAGTGCGGTATTGCGTGTGGCGGAGAAGTTGCGTTGAGTCGCCTTTACGCCAAGCCTTTGCCAACCGGCAGCCTGTTAATGCTGCTGTTGTTTGTGGCCGTGCTTGTGTCGGCGGTTGGCGTGTCTTATACCGCTCACTGGAATCGTCAGCTGCTCAACGGGCTGTTTGCCGAGCTGAGCGTGCGCGACAAAGCCCAGGCCGAATGGGGCCGGCTGATCCTTGAACAAAGCACCTGGACTGCCCATAACCGCATTGAGACGCTGGCTACCGAGCAGCTGCAAATGCGTATTCCAGATGCTGCACAAGTGCGGATGGTTACGCCATGATGCAGCTCGAAGGCGCGCTTTATCCGTGGCGCTTTCGGCTGGTGCTGGCCTTGCTGGCGCTGATGACCGCCGCGATTGTCTGGCGGATTATCGATCTGCAAGTGATCGACCATGACTTCCTGCAAGGCCAGGGCGATGCGCGCAGCATGCGGCATATCCCTATTCCTGCGCACCGCGGGCTGATTACCGATCGCAATGGCGAGCCGCTGGCGGTCAGCACCCCGGTCACTACGCTGTGGGCCAATGGTAAAGAGCTGCAAGCAGGGCGTGCGCAATGGCCGGCTCTGGCGGCCGCCTTGGGACAGGAACCGAAAGCCTTCATGCGGCGACTGGAGCAGAACGCCGGGCGTGAGTTTATGTACTTGGTACGCGGCTTAACCCCCGAGCAAGGCCAGGTGATAATTAATCTTAAAGTGCCGGGTGTTTATGCCATCGAAGAGTTTCGGCGTTTTTACCCAGCCGGTGAAGTGACCGCCCACGTAGTCGGCTTTACCGATGTCGATGACAAGGGGCGGGAGGGCGTTGAGCTGGCGTTTGACGAGTGGTTGGCGGGCGTGCCGGGTACGCGGCAAGTATTGAAGGACCGTCGTGGGCGCTTGATCAAAGACGTCCAGGTTACCCAGAACGCCAAAGCCGGGCAGACCTTGGCCTTGTCGATCGACCTACGTTTGCAGTATCTGGCGCACCGCGAGCTGCGTAATGCCTTGACCGAGTTTGGCGCCAAGGCGGGCAGTTTGGTGATGGTTGATGTGCAGAGCGGCGAAGTCTTGGCGATGGTCAATCACCCGACCTATAACCCGAATAATCGTCGCACCATGAATCCTGCTGCGATGCGTAATCGCGCAATGATTGATGTGTTCGAACCGGGCTCAACTGTTAAGCCCTTCTCGATGAGCGCGGCTTTGGAAAGTGGTCGCTGGAAACCGGACGATAGGGTGGATGTTTCCGGGGGGACCCTGCAAATCGGCAAGTACACCATTCGTGACGTTTCCAGAACTGGCGGAAACCTCAATCTGACTGAAATCCTGATCAAATCCAGCAACATCGGGATCAGCAAGATCGCCTTCGATATTGGCGCCGAGTCTATCTACGCCGTGATGCAACAAGTGGGCTTGGGGCAGGACACCGGTCTGGGTTTTCCGGGTGAGCGCGTCGGCAATCTGCCGAACCACCGCATTTGGCCGAAGGCCGAAACCGCCACCCTGGCCTATGGCTACGGCCTGTCGGTGACCGCCATTCAGTTGGCTCATGCCTATGCCACGCTAGCCAACGATGGCCGTAGTGTGCCGCTGACCATGACCCGTGCCGATGGCGCTCGGAACTCAGGCACCCAGGTGATTCCGCAGGATGTCGCGAAAACCATTCAAGGCATGTTGCAGCAAGTGGTGGAGGCGCCTGGTGGAGTGTTTCGCGCCCAGGTGCCGGCCTATCACGTCGCCGGCAAAAGCGGCACCGCGCGTAAAAATGCCGCCGGCACCAAGGGTTATACCGAGAATGCTTACCGCTCATTGTTTGCCGGTTTTGCGCCGGTCAATAACCCGCGCATTGCCTTGTTAGTGGTCATTGATGAGCCCAGCACTGGGGCTTATTACGGTGGCCTGATTTCTGCGCCGGTGTTTGGCAAGGTCATGGCCGGCGCGTTGCGGCTGATGAATATTGCGCCAGACAACCTGCCCCCTGCGGCGCCACAGGCTGTGGTGCCACTCGATAGCAAAGGAGGGCGAACCTAATGCCTATGCCGCTTAACCAGCTGCTGCCAGAAGCCGGCAGCTCGGTACTGATTCGTGAGTTGACCCTGGATAGCCGCAAGGTGCTGCCCGGAGATTTGTTTCTCGCCGTGCCGGGCACTGCGCAAGATGGCCGTCTGCATATCGCCGATGCCATCGCCCGTGGTGCTGCGGCCGTGGCCTATGAGGCCGAAGGCGCGCCGCAGATGCGCGACAGCGCCGCCGCCTTGATCGCCATGAAAGGCTTAGCCGG
>JAURXE010000436.1 GCA_030654635.1 Pseudomonas sp. | reverse complement strand
GAGAGGATCTCGCCGGCAACCACTTCGACTTCATTTTTACCGGCAAACTCCAGATCATCCAAGCCCTCGGCTTCTATTTTGAAGACATGGTCGAGTTGATCTTTGTTCATGATTTTAAGGGTGTAGACGTTCTCGATGTCGCCATTTTCGTTTTCACGAAACAGCACCCGGTCCTTGATGACGTCCAGTTGCACCAGCGGTCGAATGCTCACGGCATAGGCGAAGAAACCCATCATCACCAGCAGTGCAATGGCATAACCAATCAGGCGCGGCCGCATCAAGTGGGTCTTTTGTCCGGAGAGGTTGTGCTCAGTGGTGTAGCTGATCAGCCCCTTGGGATAGTCCATTTTCTCCATGATGCTGTCGCAGGCATCAATACAAGCCGCGCAGCCGATGCACTCAAACTGCAGGCCGTCGCGGATGTCGATACCGGTCGGGCAGACTTGAACGCACATGGTGCAGTCGATGCAGTCGCCGAGGCCTTCGGCCTTGTAGTCGGTGGTTTTTTTACGCGGTCCGCGGTGCTCCCCACGGCGCGGATCGTAGGAAACGATCAGGGTGTCTTTGTCGAACATCACGCTCTGAAAACGCGCATAGGGGCACATGTAAATGCACACCTGTTCGCGCAGCCAACCGGCGTTGCCGTAAGTGGCAAGGGTGAAAAAACCAATCCAGAAGTACGCCCAACCATCGGCGCTGCCGTCCAGCAACTGGCTAAGCAGGTCGCGAATCGGCGAGAAGTAGCCGACGAAGGTCAGCCCTGTGGCAAGTCCGATTAATAGCCACAGTGTGTGCTTGGCGGTTTTACGCAGCAGTTTTTGCCCGCTCATGGGCGATTTGTCGAGCTTGATCCGTTGGTTGCGATCACCCTCGGTGACTTTCTCGCACCACATGTATATCCAAGTCCAGACACTCTGCGGGCAGGTATAGCCACACCAGACTCGGCCGGCAAAAACGGTAATAAAAAACAAGCCAAAGGCGCAGATTATCAGCAGCCAAGACAGCAACACGAAGTCTTGCGGCCAGAACGTTGCGCCGAAAATATAGAATTTACGTCCCGGTAAGTCCCACCAAATGGCTTGGCGATCACCCCAGTTGAGCCACACGGTGCCGAAGTAGAGCAGAAACAACCAGGCACCACCGACCATTCGAATGTTACGAAACAGCCCCGTGAAGGCGCGGGTGTAGTTGGTGGCGCGACTGGCGTACAGGTCAACAGTGGTCGAACCTTTGGCCGGCGTCGGGGTGACATCTTTGATCGGGATCTGTTGATTCATTGCGGCATACCACGGTAGTGGATAAATGCCCCAGCTCAATGCGGTTGGGGTCGTGAGCACTTGCTCATAGGCGATGATACGCCTGCGGCAAATTGGCAAGGGTGCGACCTATGGTCACCCGTTGCTCTGTGCTTTCCTATTTATTAAAGCAAAACGGCGTCAGGGTTTGCCTGACGCCGCTCAATACTTCAGTCCATAACGCTTTTATTTAGCGTCTTTCTCGGTATGTGAGAGGCTGTAGACGTAAGCCGCTAACAAGTGAACTTTGTCGTCGCCGAGAAAGGCTTGCTGGGCTGGCATCACACCTTGACGACCGTAGCGAATGGTCTGTTGCAGTTGGGCAAAGCTGGTGCCATAGATAAAGGCTGCAGGCTTGCTCAAGTTGGGTGCGCCCATCGCCGGGGTGCCATGGCCTTGCGGGCCGTGACAGGCAACACAGTTGCCGGCGAAGAGTTTTTTACCCGCTTCGATGTCGGCTTTGCTGTCTTCTGGTAGCTTGCGCCCGGCAATCTCAGTCAATACATAGGCTGAAACATTGCGCACACCAGCTTCACCGAGTACTTCACCCCAAGCCGGCATTACCGCATGACGGCCGGCCAGGATGGTGGTTTGAATGGTGTCTGGTTCACCGCCCCAGCGCCATTCATTGTCGGTCAGGTTAGGGAAGCCATAGACACCCTTGCCATCAGAACCGTGGCAAACCGAGCAGTTGCTGGCAAACAGGCGGCCGCCCATTTTCAGCGCCTGTGGATCATTGGCCACTTCGCTGATCGGCATGGCCGCGTATTTGGCATACAGCGGGCCGTACTGCTCATCGCCCTTGGCCATTTCCCGCTCGTACTGCTTAACGGAAGTCCAGCCGCCTTCGTAGCCTGGGAAGATACCTTTCCAGTTACCCATGCCTGGGTAGATCACCAGATAAGCCACGGCAAAAATGATGGTGAGGATAAACAACATAAACCACCACTTTGGCAGTGGGTTGTCTAACTCTTCAATGCCATCAAAGGCGTGGCCAACGGTTTCTTCGGTAGCTTCCGGACGCTGCCCTTTACGGGTGGAAAGCACTAACCAGATCAGCCCAATGATGGTGCCGCTGGTCAAGATTGTGACGTACCAACTCCAAAAAGTGGTCATTCGCTCTTACTCCTAGAAGCTTGTTCTTCGCGTTTTTCAGCTTCGGTATCGTCGGCAAAAGGCAAGTTGGCCGCTTCGTCGAAGCTGCTTTTGCGTTTGCTGTTGTAGGCCCAGAGGACCACACAGGTAAACGCGACCACCACCAGCAAGGTGCCTAGGCCGCGTAAAGTTCCGATATCCATCAGCCTTACCGTTTGTTCTTGATGGCAGTGCCAAGGGACTGCAGGTACGCCACCAAGGCCTCCATCTCAGTCTTGCCCTTGACCGCGTCTTTGGCGCCGGCAATGTCGGCGTCGGTGTAAGGCACGCCCAGGGTGCGCATAGCCTGCAACTTGGTGGCGGTATTCACGCCATCGAGCTTGTTCTCCACCAGCCACGGGTAGGCCGGCATGATCGACTCGG
>JAURXE010000385.1 GCA_030654635.1 Pseudomonas sp. | reverse complement strand
ACCCGGGCTTGCTCGGCAGCCAGGAGCGCTTTGCCGAACGCTTCAGTACGCCGATCGAACGCGGCGAGCAGTCGGCCCGCAAAGCCTTGAAGGCGCTGATCCAGCCGTTTATCTTGCGCCGGCTGAAAAGCCAGGTGCTGGATGAATTACCGCCGCGCACCGAGATTACCTACAAGGTGCCGCTGTCTGCCGAAGAGGCACACTACTACGAGGCGCTGCGCCAACAAGCCTTGCAGTCGCTGGTGAATGCCCCGCAAGGGCAGAACAAATCCTTGCAGGTGTTGGCGGAAATTACCCGGTTGCGGCGCTTTTGCTGTCACCCCAACCTGGTCATGCCCGGCGCCGGGCTGGCCGGCAGCAAGCTGGCGGCCTTCGCCGAAATAGTCGCGGAGCTGCTGGAGAACCGCCACAAGGCGCTGGTGTTCAGCCAGTTCGTCGATCACCTGAGCATCGTCCGCAAGTGGCTGGATGAGCAGGGTATCCACTATCAGTATCTGGACGGCGCCACCTCACCGAAAGACCGCAAGACGCGGATGGATGCTTTCCAGGCCGGCACCGGCGATATTTTCCTGATCAGTCTGAAGGCCGGCGGCACCGGCCTGAACCTGACCGCCGCCGACTATGTGATCCACCTCGACCCCTGGTGGAACCCGGCGGTGGAAGACCAGGCCAGCGACCGTGCCCATCGCATGGGCCAGCTGCGCCCGGTGACTATTTACCGGCTGGTGACCGAGCACACCATCGAGGAGCAGATTGTCGCCCTGCACGCGAAAAAACGCGCCCTGGCCGACAGCCTGCTGGATGGCGGCGAACTCAGCGCCAAGCTGGACGCCGATGCGCTGCTGAACTTGCTCAAGGGCGACTACCAGGATGACCCCGAGTGATTCGCTGCCGCGCCTGGAATGGGAATAATGGCGCCGCACTGGCCGGGCTGCGGGGCGATCAAGATTGCGCCGCAGCCCGCGCCTGGGCTACTGTGAGCAGATTGCTAGCCGAGAAAACTCCCGTGAAAACCAGCAGCACCCTCCTCATGCGCCTGATCAAAGGCCACGCCCGCTGGCGTTGGCGGACTTGATATTTGTGCGGACGACCAGAGCGTCGCCCGCGACAAGTTGCTGCTGCCCCTGCTCGCCAAAACCCTCTCAAACAGGTGTTTCGCCAGGTGTCAGTCGCAGGCTTTAACTACACGCGCACTAGGCGCACAAGGTTGGTTTTAACATGCTGCTAATGATCGATAACTACGACTCCTTTACCTATAACGTGGTGCAGTACCTGGCCGAACTGGGCGCCGAGGTCAAAGTCATCCGCAACGACGAGCTGACGCTGGCCGAGATCGAAGCACTCAACCCCGAGCGCATCGTGGTCTCCCCCGGCCCCTGCACGCCCACCGAAGCCGGTGTATCTCTGGCGGTGATCGAGCACTTTGCCGGCAAGCTGCCGATTCTCGGCGTGTGCCTGGGTCATCAGAGCATCGGCCAGGCCTTCGGCGGCGAGGTGGTCCGCGCCCGCCAAGTGATGCACGGCAAGATCAGTCCGGTATTTCACGAGGGCCTGGGCGTGTTCGCCGGCCTGAATCAGCCGCTGACGGTGACTCGCTATCACTCCCTGGTGGTCAAGCGTGAAACCTTGCCCGATTGCCTGGAAGTGACCGGCTGGACCCAGCTGGAAGATGGCTCGGTCGACGAGATCATGGGCCTGCGGCACAAGATCTTGAATGTCGAAGGCGTACAGTTTCACCCGGAATCGATCTTGACTGAGCAGGGCCATGAACTGTTTGCCAATTTCCTCAAACAAAGCGGGGGTGTGCGCGGATGAATATCAAACAAGCCCTCAATCGAATCGTCGCCCAGCTGGATCTCTCCACCGAAGAGATGCAGGACGTGATGCGCGAGATCATGACCGGCCAATGCAGCGAGGCGCAGATCGGCGCCTTTCTGATGGGCATGCGCATGAAGAGCGAGAGCATCGACGAGATAGTCGGCGCGGTCTCGGTGATGCGTGAGCTGGCCAGTCAGGTCGAGTTGCCCAGCCTGGATAACGTGGTCGACGTGGTCGGCACCGGCGGCGATGGCGCCAATATCTTCAACGTCTCCACCGCGGCCGCCTTTGTGGTGGCGGCGGCCGGCGGCAAGGTGGCCAAGCATGGCAACCGGGCGGTGTCGGGCAATAGCGGCAGCGCCGACTTGCTTGAGGTCGCCGGGATTTACCTGCAGCTGACCCCGGCGCAGGTGGCGCGTTGCATCGACACCGTTGGGGTTGGCTTTATGTTCGCCCAGGTGCATCACCAGGCGATGAAATACGCAGCCACGCCACGCCGTGAGCTGGG
>JAURXE010000431.1 GCA_030654635.1 Pseudomonas sp. | reverse complement strand
CTTTGCGCCCCGGATTTCGTCATAGTCGGTTACGGCAAGGTCGGCGGAATCGAGCTGGGCCACGGCTCGGACCTCGATCTGGTGTTTATCCATGACGGCGATCCGCAGGCCGAGACCGATGGCGCCAAACCCATCGACGGTGCGCAATTCTTCACTCGCTTAGGGCAGCGCATCATTCACCTGCTGACCGCGCAGACCAACTCCGGGCAGCTCTATGAAGTCGACATGCGCCTGCGCCCGTCCGGCGCCTCGGGCTTGCTGGTCAGCTCGCTGGGCGCCTTTGCCCGTTATCAGGAGGGCGAAGCCTGGACCTGGGAGCATCAGGCCCTGGTGCGGGCCCGGGTATTGGTCGGTTGCCCGCGAGTCGGTGCCGGTTTCGAGGCGATTCGCGCCCAGGTGCTGGGTCGTAAGCGCAATCTGGATCAGTTGCGCCTGGAAGTCAGCGAGATGCGCGCCAAGATGCGCGACAACCTCGGCAGCAAGGAAACCGCCGCCGGCACCGCCGCCAATGCCTTCGAGGCCACGGCGCGGTTCGATCTCAAGCAGGACGCCGGCGGTATCGTTGATATCGAATTTATGGTGCAATACGCGGCCCTGGCTTGGTCGCACGAACACCCAGAGTTGCTGCGTTATACCGATAACATGCGCATTTTGGATGGTTTGCAGCTGGTTGGTTTGCTCCCCGCGGCGGATGTAGCGCTGCTGCAAGAGGCTTATAAAGCCTATCGCGCGGCGGCCCATCGGCAAGCGTTACAAAAGCAGCCGGGGCTGGTGAGTGGTGAGCAGTTTCAACCAGAGCGCCGCGCGGTAATGCGCATCTGGTATGAGCTGGGCTTGAGCTGATGACTCGGCGGGCTGCCGCGCTGCGGCGAGGCCGCCCTACGTTTGATGAATAAATCGAAGATTTGAGGAGCAGGCAACTATGTCGATGGCCGATCGTGATGGCGTTATTTGGTATGACGGTGAACTGGTGCCGTGGCGCGATGCCACCACCCACGTATTAACCCATACCCTGCATTACGGCATGGGCGTGTTTGAAGGCGTGCGCGCTTACAACACCCCGCAAGGCACGGCTATTTTCCGCCTCGAAGCGCATACCGATCGCTTGTTCGATTCGGCGCACATCATGAACATGAAGATTCCTTTCACCAAGGAAGAGCTCAACGAGGCGACCCGCGCCGCCGTGCGTGAGAACAACCTGGAAAGCGCCTATATCCGCCCGATGGTGTTCTACGGATCGGAAGCCATGGGCCTGCGCGCCACCGGCCTGAAAGTCCGGGTCATCGTGGCCGCCTGGCATTGGGGCGCTTACATGGGCGAAGAGGCGCTGAAGACTGGGATTAAAGTTCGTACCAGCTCCTTCACCCGCCACCATGTCAATATTTCCATGACCCGCGCCAAGGCCAATGGTAACTACATCAACTCGATGCTGGCCCTGCAGGAAGCTATTTCTGGTGGCGCCGACGAGGCCATGTTGCTGGATACCGAAGGCTATGTGGCCGAAGGCTCGGGCGAGAACATCTTCTTGGTGCGCAATGGCGTGGTTTACACCCCGGAAGTGACTTCCTGCCTGAACGGTATCACCCGTAACACCATTTTGACCCTGGCGGCCGAGCTGGGCATTCAGGTGATCGAGAAGCGCATCACCCGCGACGAGGTGTACATCGCCGACGAGGCCTTCTTCACTGGCACCGCCGCCGAAGTCACGCCGATCCGCGAAGTCGATGGCCGGCAGATCGGCATCGGCAGCCGTGGCCCGGTCACCGAGAAGCTGCAGAAGGCATATTTTGACCTGGTCACCGGCCAGACCAGCGCCCACCCTGAGTGGCGCACGCTGGTTAAATAAGTGGGTGTAGGGTGGACAACGCGCAGCTTGTCCACCAATTGGTCGTAATAGCCATTGGTTGGAATATCTGCGGTGGGCAACGCTTCGCGGTTGCCCACCCTACGGATTCAATATGAATATTTTAATTATTGGCCCCAGCTGGGTCGGTGACATGGTGATGGCGCAGACACTGTTTCAGTGCCTGCAGCAGCGCCATCCCGGTTGCGCAATCGATGTGCTGGCGCCCGAGTGGAGCCGGCCGATTCTCGAGCGCATGCCCGAAGTGCGCCAGACCCTGAGCTTTCCGCTCGGCCATGGCGTGCTGGATATCGCCACGCGCCGGCGTATCGGCAAGGGCCTGGCCGGTCAGTACGATCAGGCAATTTTACTGCCCAACTCGCTGAAATCCGCCTTGCTGCCCTGGTTTGCCGGCATCGCCAAACGCACCGGCTGGAAGGGTGAGATGCGCTATGGCCTGCTCAATGACCTGCGCACGCTGGACAAAGAGCGTTACCCGCTGATGATCGAGCGCTTTATGGCGCTGGCCTTCGAACCGGGCGCCGAGCTGCCCAAGCCTTACCCGCAGCCGCGCCTGGTGATCGATGAAGCCAGCCGCGCTGCGGCCCTGGCCAAGTTTGGCTTAAGTCTGGATAGGTCGGTGTTAGCCCTGTGTCCGGGCGCCGAGTTTGGCGAGGCCAAGCGCTGGCCGGCCGAGCATTACGCCAAGGTCGCGGAACTGAAGATTCGCGCCGGCTGGCAGGTCTGGCTGTTTGGCTCGCAGAACGATCATCCCGGCGGTGAAGACATCCGCATGCGGCTGATTCCGGGCTTGCGCGAGGAGTGTGTGAACCTATCCGGCAGCACCTCGCTGGCCGAAGCCATCGACCTGATGTCCTGCGCCACGGCGGTGGTCGCCAACGATTCCGGCTTGATGCACGTGGCGGCGGCGCTGAATCGCCCGTTGGTGGCGGTGTATGGTTCGACTTCGCCGCAGTTCACCCCGCCCTTGGCCGAGCAGGTGGAAATCGTTCGCTTAGGGCTGGAGTGCAGTCCCTGTTTCGACCGCACCTGTCGCTTCGGTCACTACAACTGCCTGCGCGAGCTGAAGCCGCGTCCGGTCATGGAAGCGCTGGACCGCCTGGTCAGCGATCCGGTTGAGGTGCAGTAGTTTGCGGGTACTGCTGATCAAAACTTCCTCCCTGGGCGATGTGATTCACAGCCTGCCGGCGCTGACTGATGCGGCGCGGGCGATCCCCGGTATTCAGTTCGACTGGGTGGTGGAAGAAGGCTTCGCCGAGATTCCCGCCTGGCATCCGGCCGTGGCCCAGGTGATTCCCGTGGCGCTGCGGCGCTGGCGCAAGAACCTCTGGCAAACCCTGCGCAGCGGCGAATGGCAAAGCTTCAAGCAGCGCCTGCAAACGACCGAATACGATCTGGTGATCGACGCTCAGGGCCTGCTGAAAAGCGCCTTGCTGACTCGTTACGTCAAAGCCCCGGTCGCCGGGCTGGATCGCCAGTCCGCCCGCGAGCCGTTGGCCAGTCGCTTCTATGACCGTCCGCGAACGGTTGCCTGGGGCCAGCATGCGGTCGAGCGGGTGCGCCAGTTGTTCGCCCAGTCGCTTGGCTATCCGTTGCCGGCCAGCGTGGGTGACTATGGCCTGGACCGTGAAGCCATGGCCGCTGACGCGCCGGCCGAGCCCTATGTGCTGTTTCTGCATGGCACCACCTGGGCCAGCAAGCATTGGCCGGAGACCGACTGGCGCGCCCTGGCCGAACACCTCGACAGTCGTGGCCTGGCCGTGCGCCTGCCGTGGGGCAGCGAGGCCGAAAAGGCTCGCGCCGAACGTATAGTCGCCGGTCTCCAGCATGCTTCTGTGTTACCCAAACTGAATCTGCGTGGCGTGGCGGCGGTGATCGCCGGCGCCCGCGCCTGCGTAGCGGTGGATACCGGCCTCGGTCATCTGGCCGCAGCTTTGGATGTGCCGAGCATCTCGCTGTATGGCCCAACCCTGCCGCTCAAGGTCGGCGCCTACGGGCGTGGCCAGGTTCATCTGTGCGCCACTGGGCCATTGGCCGGTGGCGGTGATCGCAATCAACCCTGTTTCGACGGTCTGGGTGCCGCCCGCGTGGAGCCCGAGCTGGACCGTCTGCTGGCCAGTCTGGAGAGTCACTGATGCAACTGGCCTTTGTGCTCTACAAGTACTTCCCGTTCGGCGGCCTGCAGCGCGACTTTATGCGCATCGCTCTGGAGTGCCAGCAGCGTGGCCACGCCATTCGCGTCTACACGCCGATCTGGGAGGGCGAGGTGCCGGCCGGCTTCGAGGTGGTGGTGGTACCAGTCAAGGCGTTGTTCAATCACCGGCGTAACGAAAAACTCACGGCCTGGATCAAGCTCGACTTGGCCAAGCGCCCGGTAGGCCGGGTGATTGGTTTCAACAAGATGCCGGGACTGGACGTTTATTACGCCGCCGACGGCTGCTTCGAGGACAAGGCGCAGACCTTGCGCAACAGCCTCTACCGCCGCTGGGGCCGCTACAAGCATTTCGCCGACTACGAGCGGGCGGTGTTCGCCCCCGAGTCCAAGACCGAAATCCTGATGATCTCCGAGGTGCAGCAGCCGCTGTTCGTCAAACACTACGGTACCCAGGCCGAGCGCTTTCATCTGCTGCCGCCGGGCATCACCCCGGACCGTCGCGCGCCGGCCAATGCTGCCGAGATTCGTGCCGAGTTTCGCCGTGAGTTCCAGCTGGCCGAGGATGACCTGCTGCTGGTGCAGATC
>JAURXE010000356.1 GCA_030654635.1 Pseudomonas sp. | reverse complement strand
GGCTCTATAGCATTACTTATAACGAGTGTATTACCCAATACCGTAAAGAGCGCCGCAAACGCCGCTTGCTTGATGCATTGAGCCTTGATCCGCTGGAAGAAGCGATAGAAGAGAAACCGGTTAAGGCCGAAGACCGTGTAGGGCTGGATCGTTGGCTGGTGCATGTCAACCCGATTGATCGCGAGATCCTCGTGCTACGGTTTGTCGCAGAGCTGGAGTTTCAAGAGATTGCTGACATCATGCATATGGGCCTTAGTGCCACAAAAATGCGTTACAAGCGAGCACTGGATCGCTTGCGTGAGAAATTTGCTGATGCAACCGATGAATAGTTAGGCAAAATGTTCCTTTATGTCGGGCTTTGCTGTGTTAAAGTTCGCCGCTAAGTTGTACATGATTGTCGTACAGCTGCAATTTTGAACAATTTCACCACGATAGGAATTTACGGATGAAGCTGAAAAACACTCTGGGCGTAGTCATCGCCAGCCTGGTAGCTGCTACTTCGATCAACGTTATGGCCCAGGGTCAAGGCGCTGTTGAAGCTGAAGCTTTTGCAAAGTACTACGCTCCTGATAGCAGCCGTGATCTTGGTAATCACGGTAACCTGCTTGGTGGCTCGCTGGGCTACTACCTGACTGACGACGTTGAGTTGGCTTTGTCCTACGGCGAATATCACGATATTCGTGGCGAAGACAGCGGCAAAAACATCAAGGGTAGCTTGAGCGCCCTTGATGCCGTTTATAACTTCGGCACCCCAGGTGTTGGTCTGCGTCCATACGTTTCTGCTGGCTTTGCTCACCAGAGCATTGGTCAAGATTCGACTGGTGGCCGCGATCGCAGCACCTTCGCTAACGTTGGTACTGGCGTGAAGTACTACTTCACCGAAAACGTGTTCGCCAAGGCTAGCTTGGATGGCATGTACAATATCGACGCTGGCAACAGCGAATACATGGCCGGCCTCGGCCTGGGCGTTAACTTCGGCGGCGGCACCAAGCCTGCTGCTCCAGTTGCCCCGGTTGCTGAAGTTTGCACCGACAGCGACAGCGATGGCGTTTGTGATGCTGACGACAAGTGCCCAGGCACTGAAGCCAACGCCACTGTTGATTCGACCGGTTGCGTAGTGGTTGCTGAAGCTGTGCGTGTTGAGTTGGACGTTAAGTTCGATTTCGACAAGGCCGTTGTTAAGCAAGACAGCTATGGCGATATCAAGAGCCTGGCTGATTTCATGCAACAGTATCCAAAAACCACCACCACCGTTGAAGGTTACACTGACTCCGTTGGCACCGACGCTTACAACCAAGGTCTGTCGACTCGTCGTGCTGATGCCGTTCGCGCTGTACTGGTTAACCAGTACGGTGTAGCTGGCGACCGTGTTAACGCTGTTGGTTACGGCGAAGCCAAACCAGTTGCTGATAACGCAACTGAAGCCGGCCGCGCTGTTAACCGCCGCGTAGAAGCTGGTGTTGAAGCTGCACAGTAATACTGTGTAGTGATGCAGGCTCAGTAATCTGAGTCTGCAGCAAAGAAAAGCCCGGCTTAGGTCGGGCTTTTCTTTGCCCATAAAAAAGCCCGGCTTAGCCGGGCAAAGTACATCTTCGCAGGTGCGAAGCGGTTAGGCTGTTTGGGCCAGAGTGATGGCTTGGCTGCTGGCGGCAACCTCCCCGATAACCAGGATGGCTGGGCTTTTCAGCTGAAAGCTGTGGGCATCCAGTTGCATCTGCGCAAGGCTGCTGCGGCATTCGCGCTGGGTGGGCAGTGAGGCATTCTCGATCATGGCCACCGGCATGTCGTTGCGCATGCCTCCGGCCAACAGGCTGCCCTGGATTTCGCTTAGTTTGGCCACGCCCATGTAAACCACCAGTGTTGTGCCGCCTTGCGCCAGTGCGGCCCAGTTCAGGCTGCTGTCATCTTGGGTGTGGGCGGTGACCAGCGTGACGCCACGGCTGACGCCGCGTAGCGTTAGAGGAATGCCGCAGTTGGTCGCACCGGCCAGACCTGCGGTAATGCCGTTGACCATTTCGACTTCGATACTGAACTGCTGCAGCCAGTCGGCTTCTTCGCTGCCGCGGCCGAAAATACACGGATCGCCACCTTTCAGGCGCACCACGCATTTACCTTGGCGCGAATAGCGCAGCATCAGGCGATGGATAAAGGCTTGTGGCGTTGAGCGGCAGCCGCCGCGTTTGCCGACCGAGATGACCCGGGCATTGGTGCAGTGCTCGAGTACTGCGGGATTGACCAGATCATCGATCATGACGATTTGTGCTTGCTGCAGTGCGCGCACCGCTTTGAGTGTTAATAACTCCGGATCACCGGGACCTGCGCCGACCAACCAGACTTTTCCGTTCATTTTAAGATTCTCACAGTTTTGCGGGCGGCTGAGCGACCGGGGTCGCCAGCAGGCGTTTAATTTCGGGCACGCAGGAGCCGCATTGACTACCGCAGCCAAGCTCTTGCTTGAGGCCGTTAAGGTCGAGGCCGCGCTGGATGCCGGCGCAAATGGCAGCGCTGCTGACATTCATGCAGCTACACAGGGTCTTGCTGCCGGTACTGGTGCCGCTGTTGCCGGGTGGTGTGCTGAGCGGCGCTAACAGCCAGCGGCGCAGCTCTTCATCGGCGCGTCCTTCACTCCACAGGTTCTTGAGCCAGTCACGGGCGGCGGTTTCGCCGGCCAGGCGGATAGCGGTAATGCGACCCTCTTCTATACGCACGCGCTTGCCGACGGCTTTGCGCGGGTCGTCGTAGGCCATGATAGGGCCTTCATCCAGGCCCAGCAGTTGGTCGATGTGTGCCAGTAATTGACTGTCCGGTGCGCTGGCTGCTGCGGCGCGAATCAGTAGCGCTGGCCGTTCACGTCCGGCCAAGCCCAGGCTGGCATAGGCGAAATCCTCCAGCAGCGGGCGCAGGGCGCTGAGGCGGTTTTGTACGTCGCCTTCCACCAGTGCAAACAGCTGCCAAGGCAGATCCACTTTGCTGACTTCAACGCTGGCGTGTTTGAGTTCGGGTTGCTTGGACAGTGGGTCAAACGCCGGGGAGGTCAATACATTGGTTCCCAGACCTTTGAGGAAGCGATTGCCCCAGTGCATCGGCAGATAGGCGTGGCCTGAGCGCACGCTGTCATCGCTCTGCACCGGCAAGACCAAGCTGCCACGCCGGCTTTTTAGGCTGACCAGTTGACCGTCGAGCAAGCGCCGCCGGCGCATTTCGTCGGGGTGCAGGCTCAGTAGCGCCTCTTCCACATGGCCAAACAGGCGCGCCGCAGTGCCGGTGCGGCTCATGCCATGCCACTGATCACGCAAGCGCCCGGTGTTCAGGCTAAGGGTGAAGCGTGCATCGCGTTTTTCGGCCGGTGCTCGATAAGGGTCGGCAACAAACTGGGCGCGACCGGAGGCGGTTGGAAACTGCGCATCGGCATACAGGCGGGGGGTGCCGCTTTGGAGGTCACTGCGAAACGGCCATTGTTGTGGACCTTGCTGATCCAAAATGCTGTAGCTCAGGCCCGACATGTCCAGGTCGCGCTGGGCGGTCAGGCCTTTGTATTCGTCGAACAGCGCTTGTGGGCTGTCGAAGGTAAACAGGCTGGGCAGAGTAGGGCGCAGGCGTTGTTCTAAGCGGCGAGCAAAGTCGAGGGTAATCGACCAGTCGGCGCGCGCTTGGCCCGGCGCCGTGATGGCCGGCCGTACGTGGCTGATGCGCCGCTCGGAGTTGGTCAGGGTGCCTTCTTTCTCGCCCCAGCTACTGGCCGGCAATAACAAATCGGCGTAATGACAGGTCTCGGTGGTGTTAAAAGCTTCTTGCACCACCACAAAGGGGCAGAGTGCGAGGGCTTGATGGATCTTGTTCTGGTCCGGCATCGATTGCGCAGGATTGGTACAGGCAATCCACAGCGCCTTGATGCGCCCGTCGCCGACCGCGTCAAACAGTTCTACCGCGGTTAGGCCGGTATTCTCGGGTAGTTGTTCAACACCCCAATAGTTGGCAACTTCGCCGCGGTGCGCAGCATTGGCAACGTGGCGGTGGCCGGGCAGTAGGTTAGCCATGCTGCCGGTTTCGCGGCCGCCCATGGCGTTTGGTTGGCCGGTAAGGGAAAACGGCCCGGCACCGACGCGGCCAATTTGCCCGGTGGCCAAATGCAGGTTGATCAACGCGCTGTTCTTGGCGCTGCCAGCACTCGACTGATTGAGGCCCATACACCACAGCGACAGGAAGCTTGGGCTGGTGCCGATCCAGTGGGCGCAGGTTTGCAGGTCGACGACGTTAATGCCGCACAGCTCGGCCACCATTTGCGGGGTGAAATCACGCACCAGGGTTTTCAGTGCATCGAAGCCTTCGGTGTGCTGCTCGATAAAGCTGCGGTCGAGCCAGCCTTCCCACATCAGGATGTGCAAGATGCCGTGAAACAGCGCGACATCGGTGCCCGGTTGAATCGCCAGGTGCAGGTCAGCCAGCTCGCAGGTGTCGGTGCGCCGCGGGTCGATCACAATAATTTGCATCTGCGGGCGCTTGGCCTTGGCCTCCTCCAGACGGCGAAACAGCACCGGGTGGGCGTAAGCCATGTTGCTGCCGACAATCATCACGCAGTCGCTTTGCTCGATGTCCTCGTAGCTGCACGGCGGCGCGTCGGCACCGAGGCTGCGGGTGTAGCCGGTTACCGCAGACGACATACACAGTCGCGAGTTGCTGTCGATATTGTTGGTGCCGACCAAGGCCCGCGCCAGCTTGTTGAAGGCGTAGTAGTCCTCGGTGAGCAGCTGGCCGGAGACATAAAAAGCCACGCTGTCTGGGCCGTGTTCGGCGATGGTGGCGGCAAATTGATGGGCTGCGTGATCCAGTGCGCTGTCCCAGTCGGTGCGGCTGCGCGCCAGTTGTTTACCCAGGCGCAACTCTGGGTACAGGGCGCGGGCGCTGAGGTCACCGGTTAGGTGCAGGCTGGAGCCCTTGCTGCACAGCTTGCCAAAGTTGGCCGGGTGCTCGGGATCGCCTTTGACGTTGAGGATGGTCTCGCCGTCATGTTCGATGAGCACACCGCAGCCCACGCCGCAGTAGCAGCAGATCGAACGGGTGGTTTGCGTGGCTGAGGTGCTGCTTTGAATCTTCGCTGACATGGCTCTGTTTCCTGTCGAAGGGGGCTGCGCAAGGCGCAGCCCGACAGCGCTGTGCAAGTCCGCAGGCTATTGCTCAGCGGTGCACAGACTCCTGTGCGGTGCCCTCAGGCGCACTTGGTGACGGTTTTCAGCTGCAGGAACACCCGACCGTTTTCCAGCTTTACCGGGTATTTGTGGGCGCAACCGACGTCTGGCGCCAGGGCTTCACCGCTTTCCAGGTCGATCTGCCAGTTGTGCAGCGGGCAGGCCACTCGCTTGCCGTAGATCAACCCTTGTGACAGCGGCCCGCCTTTGTGCGGGCAGCGGTCATCAAGGGCGAAGACTTCGTCATTGGACGTGCGGAAGATGGCGATATCGCCTTTCGGGCCGTCGACTATGCGCGAACCGAGCACGTTGATCTCTTCCAGTGCGCAAATATTCAGCCAGTTCATGCGTGCTCTCCTTCAACTTGTACGACGGCAATGCGCTCAAACTCTTTACTCAGTTGCGGCTTCGACAGCAGCTCCTGCCACGGGTCCTGCAAGAAGGACAGTGAGAACAGCAGGTTAGCGTGTAGCACTTTGCGGTTGGCCTCATCCTCCAGCACCGCCTTCTTGATGTGCTCCATGCCGACACGCTGCAGGTAGTGCACGGTGCGCTCTAAGTAGAAGGCTTCTACGCGATAGAGCTGGAGGAAGGCCAGGCTGTATTCCATGACCTCCTCGGCAGTCTTGACCTTGACGAAGAACTCGCCGGCCTCGGTCTTGATCCCGCCGTTGCCGCCGATATACAGCTCCCAGCCGGATTCGACGCCGATGATGCCGACGTCTTTAATCCCCGATTCGGCGCAGTTGCGCGGGCAGCCGGAGACCGCCAATTTAACTTTGTGTGGCGACCACATGTAGGACAGCGCCTGCTCCAGGTCGATGCCCATTTGCGTTGAGTTTTGTGTGCCGAAGCGGCAGAACTCGCTGCCGACGCAGGTCTTAACGGTGCGAATGGACTTGCCGTAGGCGTACCCGGAGGCCATGCCGAGGTCTTTCCAGACGCCCGGCAGGTCGTCTTTTTTGATCCCCAGCAGGTCGATCCGCTGACCGCCGGTAACCTTAACCATTGGCACGTTGTACTTGTCGGCCACGTCGGCGATGCGCCGCAGCTCCGATGAGTTAGTCACCCCGCCGCACATCCGTGGGACTACCGAGTAAGTGCCGTCTTTTTGGATGTTGGCGTGGACACGTTCGTTGATCAGGCGCGATTGCGGATCATCTTTAGCTTCGCCTGGCCAGGTGGAGAGCAAGTAGTAGTTCAGTGCCGGGCGGCACGTGCTGCAACCGTTTGGCGTGGTCCAGCCCATTTCGGTCATGGCTTGAGTCATGCTGATCAGGTGCTTGGCACTGATCAGTTTGCGAATCTGGCCGTGGTTCAGTTCGCTGCAGCCGCAGATGGCTTTTTCGCTTTTCGGCTTAACATCGGCGGCGCCGCCAACGGTGCTGATCAGAATCTGCTCAACCAGACCCGCACAAGAGCCACACGAACTGGCCGCCTTGGTGTGTTTTTTAACTTCGTCAACGCTGAACAGACCGTTCTCTTGAATGGCTTTAACGATCGTGCCTTTGCACACGCCATTGCAACCGCAGACTTCCATGCTGTCGGACATGCTCGCGGCGCTGTTCTGGCCTTGGTGGCCAGCATCGCCAAGAGCCTGTTCGCCGAACATCAGGTGATCGCGGATCTGGCTGATGTTGGCGTTTTCTTTCACTTGGCGAAAATACCAGCCGCCGTCGGCAGTGTCGCCGTACAGGCAGGCGCCGACCAAGATGTCGTCTTTGATCACCAGCTTCTTGTAGACGCCGCCAATCGGGTCGGAGAGGGTGATGGTTTCGGTACCTTCGGCGCCCATGAATTCGCCGGCGGAAAACAGGTCGATGCCGGTGACTTTCAGTTTGGTTGAGGTTACCGAGCCTTGGTAGCGAGCAAAGCCGAGTTGCGCCAGGTGGTTTGCGCAGACCTTGGCCTGATCAAACAGCGGGGCCACCAAGCCGTAGGCGGTGCCCCGGTGGTTGGCACACTCGCCAATCGAATAAATCCGTGGGTCGTAGGTTTGCATGGTGTCGCTGACCAAGATCCCGCGGTTGCACGGAATCCCCGATTTTTCGGCCAGGTCGGTGTTGGGCTTAATCCCGGCAGCCATCACCACCAAGTCGGCTGGGATAACGTCACCGCTTTTAAATTTAACCGCACAGACCCGGCCTTCGCCGTTATCCATCAGCTCTTCGGTTTGTTCGTTGGTGCGAAAATGAATGCCGCGTTCTTGCAGTGCAGTTTGCAGCAGCTTACCGGCGGTTTTATCCAGTTGACGCTCCATTAGCCAGTCGGCCAAGTGCACCACGGTCACATCCATGCCGCGCAGTTTGAGGCCGTTGGCCGCTTCCAGGCCGAGCAGGCCGCCGCCGATGACCACTGCGTGGCTGTGGGTTTTCGCGGTATCGATCATCATCTGGGTGTCAGCGATGTCGCGATAGCCGATCACACCGTGCAGCTTGTTGCCCGGTACCGGCAGAATAAAGGGGTTGGAACCGGTGGCGATCAGCAGGCGATCATATTCGGCGGTGCTGCCATCTTCGGCGGTGACTATGCGTTTTTTCCGGTCGATCGCCACTACTTTACGATTGAGCATCAGGCGAATGTTGTTGTCGGCGTACCAGCTCAGGTCGTTGAGTACAATTTCTTCGAAGCTTTGCTCGCCGGCCAAAACCGGTGACAGCAGGATGCGGTTGTAGTTGGGGTGCGGTTCGGCCCCGAAGACGGTAATGTCGTAGAGTTCAGGGGCGAGCTTGAGCAGCTCTTCGAGGGTGCGAACCCCGGCCATGCCGTTACCGATCATTACTAGCTTGAGTTTGTTCAAGGCTTATCTCCACGCATCTGCTGCCAGGAATTGAAAAAAAAAGGCGCCCCGCTAGTTACCTAGCGAGGACGCCTTTGTCCAAGTCCCGTTCTCTCGGGAAGTGCAGCCGTCTTCGTTGATGGCTGCGCTTTATTAAATTGTCGATTTGGCTATTGCAGGGGTTGTGCCAACTTATGCTGATCCGGGTTTTATGGGGGCTTTGCTCACTTTCCTGATCGTCATTGACCTGTTTGCGCACTTGTTTAAAGCAGTCTGCGCTGATCTGGTGCGCGCACCATGCTGGGGTGGGGTTGATTGACGGGCAAAACTTTTAAAGGAACTATGCTTTTGACTAATGCTTTACCCTTTGATACCGATAAGCTCTATGAGAACAAGCACATAGGCGCAAGTTGAAGGTGTTGATGGTTGTTTGCGCTCGAGTTGCTGTTTTGCGCTGTTGCTCCATACGCTCGGATGACGGTGTGCCGAGGTGTTTTAAGTTCTGAGGGGATAGAAGATGGGGTTCTCATTGATTTGGGTTGTGCTGTTTGTTGTCGGCGCGGGCGCCGGTGCGTTCTTCGTGTCATTAAGTGCGGCGTCGCGCGATAAGCACAATCAGGCGCAACTCAGCGCCAAGGACGCCAGTATTGCCGAACTGTCGCAGCGCATGTCCGTCGCCGAGGTAAAAGCCCAGCAGGAGAGCCAGGCTAAAGAGGCGCTCAGTGCACGGCAAAAAATAGAAAAAGAGCTAGATCGGGTGCAGAGCGAGTTAGAAAACCAGCGTCACTCTGGCGCCGATCGTGAAAACGGCTTAGAGCAGTCGCTGCGGCATTGCGAGTCGGAGATGGCGCAGATTAGAACCACCCTCGGTGCCGAGAATGAGCGCTTGCGTGGCGAAATTACCGGATTGCTGGCAATGGTAAAAACCATTGAGCGCTGGCATGAAGAGATGGAAGCGATTCTGGTCAACAATAAGGTCATGAAGAGCAAAAACGCCGAGTTTGCGGTCATCGTTAAACAGGTGGTGATGCTGGCGCTCAATGCCTCGATTGAGGCCGCTCGTGCCGGCGAGCAAGGCCGCGGCTTTGCGGTGGTGGCGGATGGGGTCCGTGATCTGGCAATTACCTCTGAAAAGCTCTCGCGCGATTACCGTGAGAACCTCGATAAAAACGACCTAGTTACCACCACGACCTTCCAGGATCTGCAGGCCAGCGGCAAAATGATTCAAACCGCAGTGTTTGGCTTGCGCGCGGCGAATGACAAAATCCGCGATGCGCTGGGCGGGAGGGGCTGACAGTCATGATCAGTCAAAGTGCTAAGACGGGTATCGAATGGTTATTTGAAAAAGCCGTACGGGCCAACAGTGTCAGTGGCGATGAGGACACTTGTGTCCTGAGCAAATTGCCGGCTGATAAAGAAGTGCTATCGACTACTAATCAGCAATTGGTGGTTTTGACCATTTCTACCTATCTGTTTCGCATCGTGGCGCTGTTTCAGTTCAATGATGATGCGCCAACCAATGAGCATATGGTGCGCATGACTAGGAGCCAGACGCCTGATCTGGATGTGCAGGCGCTGAGTGATGCCTAAGCGGAGCTGGTCAATATGGTCTGTGGGGCGGTCAATCGAGGCCTTGGCGTGCCCTTTCCGCATATCGGCATGTCGACGCCCTATATGCTCGAAAGCTCTTGCGCCAACTATGCATCAGCCCTTGAACCCGAGTATGTTCAACGCTATGAGGTGGTAATTAACGACTCAATGCGCTTCAATCTTACCTACTGTTTGTGCACTGGCGCTGACACTTCGTTGGATTTTCGAATTGACACCTACGAGGCGGAGGAGGAGTCCGCAGGCGAGCTGGAGCTTTTCTGAAAACGGAATTGTGTGGCTGTACATGGCCGATATTTATATAAGAAAAAGGGGCACACATGACTGACGCAACACTGGTGATGAGCAAAGTCCTGGTACTGGACGATGCATCCGAACATTTCGAGCAGATCAAGCAGCTTTGTGAAGACAGTCGGTTGCTGGGGATTAAACCCAACCTTGGCAGCCAGGGTGGAGTAATGGCCATTTTGCGCTCAAATGTCGATTTGGGCGGCATTCTGCTGTATGAAAATTATGGTGGTCAGGCCATGGGCCTGACACTGGCGCATGCAATCCATGCCGCGCGCCCGGAACTACCGATCTTCTTGCGTCGCGATGGTGAGGCAAGCCTCGCCGACCTACAAAGCTCCGACATCAGCATGTTCTGCGCCGCATTTAACTTATCGGAGTTGGAGCAGTTTAAGTCGGTTCTTGATTCATCAATCTTTAGCCGCGTGTACCCCACTGATTTAGTGCGCGGTATTACTGAGATGACCCTTAGCTCGCTGCAAACGCTGTTTAAAACCTGCGCCGTAGAAGTCGAAGCACCCTATCTGGTTAAAGATCAGATCATCTATGGCGAAGTGTTCAGCATGATCGCCATCGAAAGTAACTGGTGTCGCGGTTACATGATGCTGCAGACCGAAGAAGAGCGGATGTTGAACCTGCTGCGCCATGCCGCCGGAACGGATGCTGAGCCGCTGACTTTTCGTGACCTTAATAGCGTGCTAGGCGAGGCTACCAATCTGGTTTGGGGGTCGTTCAAGAATCGTTATGTAGGCTTTCGCGACGATATGAGCGGGCTGACCCAGACGCAAGTGCCAATCATTATTAATCACCAGCGGCGCTACATATCCTTTGGTTCTGACGATCCACAGCTCTGCCTTAAATACAATTTGGTACCGTTGGACGATTCGCAAGCCGCACCAGTTTCAGTGTTCCAACGCTTCGTGTTTAACTTGTCGTGGTCGCCCGATCAGTTCTCCGAAAATCCCTCGGTAGAGTCGCTGGTCGACTCCGGTGAGCTGGAAATGTTTTGATCCACTGCAACTCAACTAAACACTTCATAAGTAAGCAAGGAACTCCTAAATGGCTCAAATATTGGTAGTCGACGATTCAAGCACTGTGCGCAACGAAGTGTGCGACTTCCTCAAAGCGAATGGTCTTACGGTCACCTCTGCGGTAGACGGTAAAGATGGCTTGGACAAATTGCGGGCTGATCCGTCGATTAAGTTGGTGGTTTCCGACGTCAACATGCCGAACATGGACGGCCTGACCATGGCGGAGAAAATCCGTGGCGAGCTGCGCAATACCACGGTCAATATCATCATGCTGACTACTGAAAACAGCCCAAGCATGAAAGAGCGCGGTAAGGCCGCCGGTATCAAAGGCTGGATCGTTAAACCCTTCAGCGGCGCTGCCGTGATAGCCACGT
>JAURXE010000355.1 GCA_030654635.1 Pseudomonas sp. | reverse complement strand
GGCTGGACCGCGCCATGAGCGAGGAAGTTGACCTTAACGACTGCATCCGCAGCGCCTTGTTGATCGCCCGCAATAACATCAAGGACAAGGCCGAGGTGTTGCAGCAGCTCGGCGAGTTGCCGGCCATTGCCTGCGCGGCGTCGCAGATCAACCAGGTGCTGCTAAATCTACTCAATAACGCCGCGCAGGCCATCGACGGTTTCGGCCGCATTCAGGTAAAAACCTGGGCCGAAGCCGACTACGTGCTGATCTCGATAGAGGACAGCGGGCGAGGCATGTCGGCAGAGGTGCAGAAGCGGATTTTTGATCCGTTCTTCACCACCAAACCGGTGGGCGAGGGCACCGGCTTGGGTTTGTCGATCAGCTTTAAAATCATTCAGGACCACGGCGGCACGATTCGCGTGGCCTCGGTGCTGGGGCGCGGCACGCGCTTCGTGCTGCGCTTGCCGCGCCGCCAAGCCGACGAACTGAAAAGGAGCGCTTGAGCATGAGTGAACGAATTCGCATCCTTTTCGTCGATGACGAAGAACGCATTTTGCGCAGCCTCGCCCTGCAGTTTCGCCGTGAATACGAGGTGCTGACCGAAAGCGATCCGCGTCGCGCCCTAGAACGGCTGAAGACTGAAACCGTGCATGTGCTGGTCAGTGATCAGCGCATGCCCGGCATGAGCGGCGCCGAGTTGTTGGCGGCGGCGCAGCAAATCGCCCCGCAAACCCTGCGTATTTTGCTCACCGGCTATTCGGACCTAGATGCAGCGGTGGCGGCGCTCAACAATGGCGGCATTTTCCGCTACCTGACCAAACCCTGGGACGCCCAGGAGATGGCTTTTACCTTGCGCCAGGCCGGCGAGTTGGCGTTGCGCCAAGTACCGGCAATGACCGCCGTGCTTGAGTCGTCGGTGCCGGCCGAGACAGCGTTGAAGCTGTTATTGCTCGATGACGACCCGCAAACCCTGGCGGTAGTTGCCGAGTTTTGCGTGGCCGGCGGGCATCGCCTGTTGCGTGCGGCCAATCTGGCTGAGGCGTTGCAGTTTCTTAATCATGAGTCGATTGATCTGCTGGTCAGCGACCTGAAACTGGCCGGCGAAGACACCGTTCCCTTGCTCAAGACCCTGGCGCGGCTGCACCCGCGTTTGCTCAGTTTGGTGGTTACGCCGTTTCAAGATACCCAGGCCCTGCTCAAACTGATCAATGAGGCGCAGATCTTCCGCTATCTGCCTAAGCCGATTCGCAAGGGGCTGTTCGATAAAGGCCTGCAGGCGGCGGCAGCACAAGCCTTGCTGTTGCGCAGCCAGCCGGCGGAGCGTGTGCAGCGCTTACCGGTGGCGCCACGCGATGAACCCGATCGGGAACGAGTCGGCAGTCTGCTGGGCATGCTTGGGCGCTTGCGCGAGCGCTTAAGCGCCTAGCAGGTAGTTTTTCAACGGCCTGCTAGGGCCTATTCCGGCGTACTGAAGAAAGCCGCCAGGCGGCTGCGCATGGCCACGTTCAGGCGGCAGCGGATAAATTTGCCGTCGCGCTGTACCTCGATCAGGCCGGCATTGACCAGCTCCTTGAGGTGATGGGAAACCGTCGGCGCGCCGATCTCCAGGCGATCAATCAGATCACCCAGGCGGCAATGGGCGACGCTGGTTTCTTCTTGCGCCAACAGGTCGAGGTACATCGCCAAACGGTTGGGCGCGGACAAGGCTTTAAAGGCCTTGGCCAGTTGCTCGCGTTCGATTGCGCTCAGGTTGCTCATGGGGCTATCCACAGATTGATCGGGGTGATTGTGACATATTTCGATAATTCTACAGTTTGACAACTATCGAATCGTTTTTTATGGTGAGTGCACGTACAGACCCTGTGCCGCCCGCTTAACCGCGCGCAATACTTAGCACAGGCTCTGCCTGGCCCACCCTGGAGAGATTCGATGAATAGCCCGCAAGCCCTGCTGCAGCAGCCCTTGAGTCTGCCCAATGGCAGCCAGTTGAAGAACCGTTTGGCCAAATCCGCTATGAGTGAGGCGCTGGGCACCACCGACAATCACCCCACCGAGGCGCTGGTACGCTTGTACGGGCGTTGGGCCGCCGGTGGCAGTGGTTTGCTGATTACCGGCAACGCCATGATCGACCGCCGCGCCCTCGGCGAGCCGAACAACGTGGTGATCGAGGATGACGCCGACTTGCCCTTGCTGCGTCGCTGGGCCGAGGCCGGGCAGGCCACTGGCGCGCAGATCTGGGTGCAACTTAATCATCCCGGCCGACAGTCGCCCAAGGGCTTGAATGCCGAGAACGTCGCCCCTTCGGCGGTGCCTTTTAATCAGGCGCTGCAGCCGTTTTTTGCCGCTCCACGGGCGTTGACCGAGGCCGAAATAGTCGAGCTGATTCAGCGCTTCGCCCGCTCCGCCGGCGTGGTCAAACGCGCCGGTTTCAGCGGCGTGCAGATTCACGGCGCGCATGGCTATTTGGTCAGCCAGTTTCTCTCACCCTTGACCAATCAGCGCGACGATCAGTGGGGCGGCAGCGCCGAGAACCGCCGGCGTTTTGTGCTGGAAGTGTTCAAGGCGATTCGTGCCGAGGTGGGCGCCGATTTCCCGATTGGGATCAAACTCAACTCGGCGGACTTCCAGCGCGGCGGCTTTACCGAAGAGGAATCCCTGGACGTAATAGTGGCGCTGCAGGCGGCCGGCATCGACCTGGTCGAACTGTCTGGCGGAACCTACGAGGCGCCGGCCATGAGCGACAGTGGCAAGCACAAAGCCAGCAGCTTGGAGCGTGAGGCGTACTTCTTGGAGTTTGCCGAAAAAATCCGCGCAACGGTCAAGGTGCCGTTGATGGTCACCGGTGGTTTTCGCAGCGTCGGCGGCATGAATGCAGCACTCGAAAGCGGCGCCCTGGATTTGGTTGGCATCGCCCGTGGCATGGCCATAGAGCCAGATTTGCCGCTGCGCCTGTTGGCCGGTAAGGAGCCCGAGCATGCGGTGCGACCGATTCGCACCGGCATCAAAGCCATCGATCGCATGGCCCTGATGGAAGTGGTGTGGTACTCGCGCCAGTTGCGCCGGCTGGCCAAGGGGCAGGCAACCAAGCCCAATGAATCGGGACTCTGGTCGTTTTGCGCCAACCTGGTACATAACGGCCTGGGTACCTGGAAAACCCGTCGTTTACGCGCTTAAGGCTCTGTGCCCGTTGTGCGTTGTAGGCAGCACCCAACTGCGTCATCGCCAAACAAAAAGCCCGGCTACTTGAGCCGGGCTTTTTTATTCACAGCGTGTTCAGCTGATGCGCTCGACCTGCGCGTCGAGGCCATCGATGCAATCCTTCATCTGCTGCCAGCACTGGTCCATCAAGGCTGGCAGGTCATCTTTGCTCAGGCCGCTGGTGGCGATCGGCGGCAGCGAGCGAATCATGATGGTGCCGCTGTGCCAGCGATTGAGCTGCATATGCTTGACGTAGGTGCTGCAGCACACCTGCACGATCGGCACGCCGGCGGCAATCGCCATCTGAAACGCGCCTTTCTTGAACGGCAGCAGCCCCTTGCCAAGGTTGCGGGTGCCCTCGGCGAACACCCAGATCGAGGTGTCCTTGTGCTGCAAGGTATCGGTGGTGGTGAGCATGGCCTGCTTGGCTTGCGCGGCGTTGCCACGGTCGATCAGTACATTGCCGGCCAGCCAAAACAGTTGGCCGAAGAACGGCACCCATTTAAGGCTTTTCTTGCCCAGGCAAACGGTGCGCTCAGGCACCACGCCGCCGACCACGAACAGGTCGTAGTTGGACTGATGGTTAGCAATGATCACCGCGCTGCGCACATGCTCGCGCAAGCTCTGGGTGTCGGTTTCGACCTTCAAGCCCAGAATCCGCATGGCCGGGCGCGAATACATCAGCGCACACAAGCGGCTGTTATCCGGGTTAAACGGGCGACACAGGCCCAGCAAGATGCCGAGTACGCCTGCCACAACAAAGTGCAGGGTCAGCAGCAACATGCGCAAAAGAAAAAGCATTGGGTACGTCCGTCTCGAATCAGGGCTGCGCAGTGTACGGATGTGCACTGCGCAGGGCAATTAAACCGCCGCCCGGCCATCTGAAGGGGCGCGGGGCAATACGAGGCTGCGCGCTATAGAGGTACAAGTCGAAGTAGGATGGACTCAGGAGCGCAGCGAACAGTCCACAATTGAGCATTCGCGCCGTCAACACAACGGATGCACAACGGATACACAACCCATAAAAAACCCGGCTGCTTAGGCCGGGTTCTTGTTGTGCACAGCTGTTAATCAGCTCAGTGCGTGCAGCTTGTCCGACTCGATGGCCGCATCCAGGGTTTCCAGCAAGGCCTTGCGCACTTTCAGCTTGGTGTTCTTGTGCGCGGTCATGTTGACCTTCTTCATCTGCTGAGCCACGG
>JAURXE010000340.1 GCA_030654635.1 Pseudomonas sp. | reverse complement strand
ACCCGTGAACTGCGCGAGCCTTTGGATGCACAAGGCCAGCCAGCCGCACAAGAAGCTGCACGCACCGACGCACCCCGCGAAGAACGCCCGGCCCGCGCACCGCGTGAAGAACGTCAGCCAAGGGAAGAGCGGCAAACCCGTGAACTGCGCGAGCCTTTGGATGCACAAGGCCAGCCAGTAGCGCAAGAAGCTGCACGTACCGACGCACCCCGTGAAGAACGCCCAGCCCGCGCACCGCGTGAAGAGCGTCAACCTCGTGCGCCACGTGAAGAGCGCCAGCCGCGCCCTGCAGTTGCCGCAGAAACTACTGCAACTGACGAAGAAGCACTGCCTGTTGATGAGCAACTGCTGGATGACGAGCAGGATGGCGCCGAAGGCGAGCGTCCACGTCGTCGCTCACGCGGCCAGCGTCGTCGCAGCAACCGTCGCGAGCGTCAAAGCGATGCCAACGGCAACGTAATTGAAGGCAGCGAAGAAAGCACTGAGGCAAACGACGGCGAAGAAAGCAGCCAAGAACTGCCGGCCAGCACTGTTGTGGCAGTAGCCGCTGCGGTAGCCGTCAGCGAACAGATTGCCAACGAGCAAAGCGCCGCAAGCACTGAAGCTGTTGCCAGCACTGAGCCACACAGCGAGGCCGTTGAAGTTGCCGTAGCGCAGACCGAAGTGGTCGCCGCTCCGGCAATCGAAGCCATTGTTGAAGTTTCTGCGCCAGCACCGACCAACGTCGAAGCCCCAGCAGAAACCCAAGCAGAGGCCGAGCCTGCACCCGCAGCGGTCATTGCAGAAGTGGTTGCAGTCACCGAACCAGCAGCCGTCATCGAAGCTGTGGTTATCGAAGCTGCACCTGCAGTCGTTGCCGAACCTGTTAGCAGCACTGGTCGCGCACCGAACGACCCACGGGAAATTCGTCGCCGTCAACGCGAAGCCGAGGCGCTTGCCAGCCAAGCTGCAGTAGCTCCTGTAGTTGCACCTGTCGAAGTGAGCGTGGCAGAAGTTGAAGTGGCCGCTGTCGAGGTTGCCGTTGAGGCCACCGCTCCTGAAGCTGCAGCCGAAGCAGTTGAAGCAGTTGAAGCAGTTGAAGCAGTTGAAGCAGTTGAAGCGGTAGAAGCCACACCAGCCGCCGAAAGCAACGCTGAAGAACCCGCCCAAGCCACTATCGAGTTCGTAGCCCCGACTGAAGTCGAGACTGCCGACCCGCAAGAGCCTGAGCCAGTAGCAGCACCGCAAGCCGAGGAAGAGAAACCTCTCGCCTAAAAGCTGCGCCAACGAAAAAGGGGATGCCAAAAGCATCCCCTTTTTTGTGGGCCATGGCAAAACACCACAGCCCGACAGCGTTGATTGGCTCAGAGCACGTTTGGCTCTATCTCCAACTCGACAGCAAAACGCTCGGCAATATCGGCCTGAATGCGCCGCGCCAGACTTAACAGTTGCGCACCGGTGGCCGCGCCATAGTTGACCAAGACCAGCGCTTGCTGTTGATGCACGCCGACATCGCCCTCGCGAAAACCCTTCCAGCCCGCACGCTCAATCAACCAACCGGCGGCCAACTTAAACTGATCATCGGGCTGCTCATAAGCCACCAAGTCTGGGTGCTCGCTGCGCAAGCGTTGTGCCAGCGCCGCCGAGACCACAGGATTTTTGAAGAAGCTACCGGCATTGCCGAGCACGGCCGGATCGGGCAGTTTTTCACTGCGGATGGTGCACACCGCGCGGCTGACATCGCTGGCGGTTGGTGCAGCTATGCCCTGCCCTTGCAGGTACTGGTGCAAGGGCCCGTACTGCAGATGCAGGGTCGCTTGCCGGCGCAAGATAAAGCGCACCCGCAGAATCAACCAACGCCCCGCTTCACGCTTGAACAGGCTGTCGCGGTAGCCAAAGGCGGCTTGCTCAAGGCTAAACTCGCGCAACTCGCCGGTCTGGCGATCCAGCGCGGTTAAGCCGGCAAACACATCCTTCAGCTCCACCCCATAGGCACCGATGTTTTGCATCGGCGCGGCGCCGACGGTGCCGGGAATCAAGCTGAGATTCTCCAGCCCCATCAAACCCTGCGCCAGACTCCAGAGCACGAAGGGATGCCAGGGCTCGCCGGCCTCGGCTTCGACTATGACCTCATCGCCGCGATCCGCCAGCAGGCGAATACCGCGACTGGCCATGCGCAGCACCAGTGCATCGACATCCTGAGTCAGCAACAGATTGCTACCGCCGCCGATCACCAGCACGGCCAACTGCCGCTCACTCGCCAAGGCCAAGGCTTCACGCACCTGCGCATCATCCTGAGCCTGAGCAAACCAGCGGGCACTGACGTCCAGTCCAAAGCTGTTAAAGGCTTTTAGCGAAACGTTTTGCTCTAGCTGCAAACTCACAAGCGCCCCTTTAACTCGGCAACCAGGCCATCACAGGCCCGCTCAAGCAAATCCAGCACCAACTCAAAGCCCTCTTCGCCGCTGTAATAGGGATCGGGGACCTCGTCAGTCGGCAAGCCATAGCGGCGCAAGAACAGGTCCAACTGCGCGATGCCGGCGACTGGCTGCATGCTTTGTAAGTGCTGCAGATTGTTTTGGTCCATGGCAAAAATCAGCTCAAAGCGAGCAAAATCCGCCGCGCTCACTTGCCGCCCGCGCAACGCCGACAGATCGTAGCCACGGCGCTGTGCGGCCAAGCGGGTACGACTGTCGACCGGCTTGCCCACATGCCAGTCGCTGGTACCCGCCGAATCAACACTAACCAAGTCTTGCAGCCCGGCCGCCGCCAGTTTGTGGCGCAATACGCCCTCGGCGGTCGGCGAACGGCAGATGTTGCCCAGACACACAAACAAGACCCGCATCAAGCCCCCAGCAAAGCGCGCACGCGCTGCAAATCTTCCAGGGTATCGACGCCGGCCGGCGGCGATTCCAGGGCGTCGGCCACATGGATACGCACGCCATGCCAGAGCGCTCTTAGCTGCTCCAGGCACTCGGTGTCTTCCAGCCAGCATGGACCCCAGGCGACGAAGTCCTGCAAAAAGCCCGCGCGATAGGCATAAATGCCGATGTGCCGGCGATACGGCACCTGCGCCGGTAACTGCTCACGCCCCAAGGCAAACGAATCGCGCGCCCATGGCAAGGGTGCGCGACTGAAGGTCAGCGCCAGCCCGTGCAGGTCGGCGACCACCTTGACTGCATTGGGATTAAACAGGGTTTCCACATCAGTAATGGGTTCGGCCAGGGTGGCGATTTGCACCTCGGCATGCTTCGCCAAGTTGGCCGCCACCTGATCGATAATTGCCGGCGGAATCAGCGGTTCATCGCCCTGCACGTTGACCACAATGGCATCCGCCGCCAAGCCCAGCTGCAATGTCACTTCAGCCAGGCGATCGGTGCCGGAATTGTGGTCGACGCGGGTCAATACCACTTCGGCGCCAAAGGCCTGACAGGCCTCAAGAATGCGCAGGTCATCGGTGGCGATTACCACCCGCGCCGCACTGCTTTTTTTCGCCTGCTGCCACACATGCTGAACCATGGGTTTGCCGGCGATGTCTTGCAAGGGTTTGCCGGGCAAGCGACTGGAGGCGTAACGGGCCGGAATAACGACGGTAAACACAGTGCTCATGGCTTACTTATCCAAGCGCTCATCGGTGGTCAGGGTGCGCGCTTCAGTCTCCAGCATCACTGGAATGCCGTCGCGTACCGGAAACGCCAAGGCGTCGGCTTTGCAGATCAACTCGGACTTGTCGCTAGCCAGATGCAGCGGGCCTTTACACAGGGGACAGGCGAGAATATCGAGCAGTTTCGGGTCCATGGGGACTCCTTGATATGGGGGTTAAAACGGCGCCGCGAGTAGCCCGCAGCTGCGATTGAGCTTTAGCGTGAGGCAGCCAGCAGACGATCGAGCTGATTGTCCAGCCACAGGCTAAAGGCCGCCGATGGCCGGGCATCCACCGCCAAATACCACCAGTCAGACTGGGCAAAGGCCCGGCATTTGACCGCATCTTTTTCCGTCATCACTAACGGCAGCGATGGGCTAAATGACAGTTGCGCGGCGCTGTACTGGGCGTGGTCGGCAAAGGCATGCTGAATCGGCTGCCAGTGTAGCGCCTCGAGCGTATTGAAGAAACGCTGCGGATTGCCGATCCCGGCGACCGCATGCAGCCTCTGGCCAGGCGGGAAAGCACTTAGGGAGCGATGCTCGCCAGTCAGCAAATTGACCAGCGCGGTAGGCTGCAAGGTAAAGGCGTAACCATCGCTGCGATCGGCGGCGGCGCCGTTATACAGCAGCGCATCGACGCTGCGCAGCCGCTCGACCGGCTCGCGCAAGGGGCCGGCCGGCAGGCACCGACGATTGCCCAAGCCGCGGGCGGCATCGATCAGCACCAGCTCCAGGTCACGGGCCAGGCGGTAATGCTGCAAGCCGTCATCACAGAGGATCAGGTCCAGCGGCTCGGCGCTCAACAACGCCTGGACGGCGCGGCCACGATCGGGATCGATCATCAGCGCCACGCCACTGCGCTGCACGATCAGCAAGGGCTCATCACCCGCCTCGGCTGCCGACTGATCGCCACGCACCCGCCACGGCCAACTGGGCGGTGTAGCGCCGTAGCCGCGACTGACCACGCCGACGCGCAGGCCACGGGCCCGACAATGTTCGATTAGATGCAGAATGAGCGGAGTCTTGCCGGTGCCGCCGACGGTGATATTGCCCACCACTATCACCGGCACCGGCGCGCAATAAATTACGCCACGCCCGGCCACGAAGTTATCGCGTTTGTGCTTGACCACCGCGCGGTACAGCCACTCCAGCGGGCGCAGCAACAGCAACGCCGGATGACCTTGATACCAGGCTTGCAGCAGGCGCTCGGTAACGCTCATCAAGGCGCCGCCTTGGCCTCAACGGTGGTGATGCGCAGGTGGGCAAAGCCCAGTTTGCCGGCAGCATCCATCGCAGTAATAAAGGCCTGATGAGGGGTTTTGGCATCGGCGCTAATGGTCAAGGGCAAGCTGTTGTCGCCCTCGGACTCACGCTGCAGCGCGCTCATCAGACTGGCCAAGTCGTTGGTGAGCAAGTTTTGTGCGTTGACGGCATATTGGCCATCGGCGCCAATGGCGATTTCCAATTGTTTCAGCTCGGTCTGCGTCGGCGGGCTGCCACTGGAGGCTTCCGGCAGTTCGATCTTCAGCTGGCTCGGCCGGCTAAAGGTGGTGGTCACCACAAAAAACAGCAGCAACACGAAGATCACGTCAATCAGCGAGGTGAGGTTGAGAAATACCTCTTCGCGAGCCACGTTGCCCGCTCTGCGGCGAAATTTCACGCTTTGGTTTCCTCGCTGAAGTCCACCTCACGATCGCCCTGTACCACCTCGACCAACTTGATGGCCTCCTGCTCCATCGCCACCACTAACTCATCGATCCGGCGCAGCAGATATCGATGGAAGAACACTGCGGGGATTGCCACGATCAAGCCGGCCGCCGTGGTGATCAAGGCCTTGCCGATACCGCCAGCGAGCGATGCGGTATTGGTCATGCCGGTGTCCATGAAGCCACTGAATATCTGGATCATGCCAAACACCGTGCCGAGCAAGCCGAGCAAGGGCGCCATGGCGGCAATCGAACCGAGTGCATTGAGGTAGCGCTCCAACTCATGGATAACGCGACTAGCGGCCTCTTCAATGCACTCTTTCATGATCTCGCGACCATGTTTAGAGTTGGCCAGACCGGCGGCCAGCACTTCACCCAAAGGCGAAGAGGCGCGCAGCTCTTTGAGCTTCTGGGCATTCAGCTGCTTGTCTTTAATCCAGCGCCATACCTGCCCGAGCAGATGGGGTGGCGAAACACGGCTGGCGCGCAAGGTCCACAGACGTTCGGCGACTATGGCGGTGGCGACTATCGAACTCAAAATAATTGGCAGCATCATCCAGCCGCCGGCTTTCACTAATTCCCACACGCAAGCCACCCTCCAATAAAAAGTGGCCACACTCTAGCATAGGGTCGCCAGCGCGCCGACCGACGCACTTCGCTTATTTTATCAATTCAGGCTGCCAAAAATGTCGCACTTCACGCGTCTCGTATGCGGCTGCATGGCGGCCCAACTGAATGCGCACCGCGCCGCTGGGCACATTGTCATAAAACCGTGCACCTATAGCTTTATAACGCGCCAACACTTGCGGATGGGGATGCCCATAAGGGTTATGCCGGCCTCGCGAGAGCAGCACCGCTCGCGGCTGTACCGCGCGTAAAAAAGCCATGGAAGACGAACTGCCGCTGCCATGGTGGGGCACCTGCAGCCAGTCGGCCCGCCGCTCGCGGCCACTCGCCAGCAGGGCTTGTTCGGCCGCTTTATCAATGTCGCCGGTCAGTAACAAGCGCTCGCCGCCCTGCGCCTCAACCAACAACACGCAAGAGGATGGATTGCCGGCCGGCGCTTGCTGCCAGCGCCAGGTGGTAAAGCTCACCCCATCCCACTGCCAGTGCGCGCCATCGATGCAGGGTTGCGCTGCTAAAACGGCCGGCAATTCACCTGCCTCACCGCTTAACACCTGGGCTATTGGCAAACCACGGGCCAGAGCCAAAGCGCCACCGGCGTGATCCATATCGGCATGACTGAGCAGCAGCAGGTCGAGTTTTCTCACCCCCAAGCCACGCACCGCCGGCAGCACTATGCGCTCACCCAGATCGAAATCGGCATGTTTGGGACCTGCGTCATACAGCAGCGCATGATTACGGGTACGCAACAGCACCGACAAGCCCTGCCCCACATCCCATTGCCAGACCTCTATCTCCCCCTGCGGCGGTGTAACTACTGGCGGAAAAAACAGCGGCAAGAGCAGTAGCAGACCCAAACCACGTCCCGCTATGCCAGCGGGCAGCAACAGCAACAAGGCGCCAAACCCGCCCAGCAACCAACCCCACGGCGGCACAGTGGTTGGCAGCCACGCCGGGAACCCACTGGCCACCTGCCCCAGCAACAGAAACAACAACTGCATTAAACCGCCGGCCAGCCATAAGCAGCCCTCCCCCAGCCAAGGAATCGGCAACAGCAAGGTGCCGAGGAGTGCCAAAGGCGCTACAAGCAAACTCAACCAGGGCACCGCCAACAGATTGGCCAGCGGACCACTCAGACTGATCGGTAACCCCAAGGCCAGCAGCAGCGGCAACAAACCCAGCGCCAGGCTCCACTGCGCCCGCCACCATGCATGCCACCAGGACCACGCACCGAGACGCCCGGCAAACACCCAGGCGAGCAACCCCACCGCCGCAAACGACAACCAGAAACCGGCCTGCAAACTGGCCAGCGGCTCGACCAACAACAAACCGTCAAATGCCAGCAGTAGCGGTAACCAAACGCCCAGATGGCGATAACGCACGCGCCACAACAGCACCAAGGCCACCATCACGCAGGCGCGCTGCACCGGCACCTCAAAACCGGCCAACAGCCCATAGGCCAAGGCAACGGCAAAACCCAGCCCGCAGGCCCAGGGCAGCCAAGGAAGCTGTTTGGGCCAGAGCCCGAGCCGCGCCAAACCCACCACCAGCGCATAGACCAGACCGGCCAGCAGGGCGATTTGCTGACCGGAAATCACCAGCAGATGCACGGTGCCGGTAGCCTGCAACACCTGCCAATCCTGTCGCGACAGCCCCGAACCATCCCCCAGCACCAAGGCGGCGAGCGCGCCCTGGCGGCCAAAGGCATCGACAGCCAACAAACGCCTGCGCAACTGGTCGCGCCAACCGGCAATCCCATTGGCCGCTTGCACCCGCTCGCCGGTCTTGACCGTGCCCAGCGCGCCGATCCGTTGCGCCAGCAACCACGCCTGGTAATCAAAGACCTGCGGATTCACCGAACCATAGGGACTGCGCAACTGCACCGCCAACCGCCAGCGCTCGCCGGCCAACACCGGCGGCCCCGCCACCCACGACAGCCGTATCAGTTGTGGCAGTTTGGCCTTACGCGCCTGCGCGTCAGCCAACTGAAAACGCACCACGTCGCCACGCAGCTCCGGCAAACCCACCACTTGCCCCTCCAGCCACAGGGTACGGTCATCCAGTTCGGGGGCTAAACGATCATCCAAAGCCAGCTGCGCTGAGCCACAGGCCCAGCTAAAACCGAAGAGGAGAAATGCCAGCGGATAAATGCGGGTCGGCAGCAGCAACAAACCAACCAGCGGCAATAACAGCAGCAGCCATAGCGGCGGCAAGGCCGGCAAGCAACGCAAGGCCAATAGTCCCAGAGCAAGCGCCAGCATCCCTGCGCGCATAGCCAACCACTCCCGAGAAACAGATTCACAGCTCTGAGCATAGCGGCTCAGCGCCCCTTACCCAGCCCGCTAAAAAGTTGTCACAAAGTGATAGACGGTGAGGCGCACAAAGCTGTGCATAATATTACCGATTAAGTCCCATTGGCTCTGTTGCCGCCCCCGTCGCGGCAGGTGTGCTTAAAGCCAAAGAACCTAGAGAGCCCAGATGCCGCGTCGACTATTCAAGCGCTACATGCCTAACCCTGAGCGCATCAAGGAGCACCGCTCGCTGAGGTTTCTCGGCAAATTGCTGCACGAACCAAACCTCTGGCACCTCAACCGCCACTCGGTTGCGCGGGCCGTGGCGCTGGGCCTGTTTACGGCTTTTATTCCGCTGCCGATGCAGATGCTGTTGGCCGCCAGCCTGGCCGTAGCCTGCCGGGCCAATTTGCCGATTGCCGTCGGCCTGGTTTGGCTGACCAACCCGATCACCATGCCACCGGTATTTTATTGCACCTACCAATTGGGCAGCTGGCTGCTCCAGACTCCGGCCATCAAGCTGCCAGACAGCCTCACCTGGAACTGGATTAGCGCCGAACTCAGCGCGTTCTGGCAGCCATTTTTGCTTGGCTCGATACTCACCGGCGTGCTGGCAGGCGCCCTGGGTTACGGGCTGACCATGCTCTTCTGGCGCTGGAAGGTTCGCCATAGCTGGCACAAACGCCAGCAAGCGCGCAGCCAAACCAAGCCCTAAGCCAGTCGAAATAAAAACGCCACGATTCAGGCAATCTGAACCGCGGCGTTTTTTATGGCGGCGCTGTTACTCGTAGCGCAGCGCCTCGGCCGGCTGAATTTGCGCGGCCCGCCAGGACGGGTAAAGGGTCGCCAAGAAGCTCAGACCAAAACCTGCCGAACAGACCAGTAACACATCGATGGCGTGCAGATCAGAGGGCAGGTTATTGATGAAGTACACGTCTGAGCTGAATACATGCTGACCGCTGAGACGCTCGAGCCAGCCCACCAATTCGCTGACATTCAGCGCCGCCAGCACACCCAGCACCGCACCAATACTGGTGCCGACCAAGCCGATCAGAGTGCCCTGCACCATGAAAACCTGCATGATTTGCCCAGGCGTAGCGCCCAGGGTGCGCAGTATGGCGATATCCGCGCCCTTGTCGGCCACCACCATGATCAAGGTGGCGATGATATTGAACGCCGCCACCGCCACGATCAGCAGCAACAGCAGACCGATCATGGTTTTTTCCATCTTCATGGCGGCGAACAGCCCGCCCTGGGTCAGGGTCCAGTCTGCCGCCTGATAACCGGCGCCCAGCTGGGCAACTATCGCCGCGGACACTTGCGGCGCCTGATACAGGTCTTTCAGCGCCAAGCGCAGGCTCTGCACTTGATTGGGTTGCCAGTGCTGCATCTGCGCAGCATCGGCCAGGTGAATCAAGGCCTGGGTGCCATCCAGCTCGGCGCCCACCTTGAACACCCCAACCACATTCAACCGCTGTAAACGCGGAGTAATGCCACCGGCGTTACTGCTGCGCTCGGGGATGATCAGGGTCAGGCTGTCGCCGAGATTCAAGCGAAAACGCCGGGCGGTGATGTCACCGACAATCACTCCAAACTCACCGGGCTTGAGGTCGCTCAGCCGGCCTTTCAGCAGGTGCTCGCCGATGATCGAAACCTTGGGTTCCTCGGCCGGCTCAATGCCGCTGATCTGGATCGGCTGCATGCTGCCCTTGTAAGACAACATGCCCTCCAGCTCACTGAAAGGCGCGACCGCCAGCACCTGCGGATTTTGCATGGCTGCCGCTGCCAGTGGCCGCCAGTCATCCAGCGGTGCGCTGGCATGGATGGCCGCGTGGGGCACCATGCCGAGAATCCGCGAGCTCATTTCTTTTTGAAAACCGTTCATCACCGACAGCACCACTATCATCGCCAGCACGCCGAGCGCCAGGCCGATCATCGAGGTCATCGAGATAAAGGAAATAAAATGATTACGGCGTTTGGCGCGGGTATAGCGCAT
>JAURXE010000338.1 GCA_030654635.1 Pseudomonas sp. | reverse complement strand
AGTGCAGCACATCGGGCGTTTTGATGTGTCACATGTGTAACGTTATTTCAGGACTAGGCACCGAACCTAACCCTCAGGCTTAACCACGACTAGGCTCGGCCGCCCACTGCTGCAAGCGCAGCACGCTTTCACGGTAAGGCTGCAGGCCTTTGTTCAGCAGATAAATCGAGCTTAATACCGCCAGACTGCTGACGATCAACAGTGAGTAGCGCAGGGCCTGATCGTCGGCAAACGCATAATCGGTCACCAAGGCAACCGCTGTAGGGCCAATCCCCAGGCCGATCAGGGTGATGACAAACAGGTAAATCGCCGACGCCTGACCGCGCATGGAGTTGGGCATGATGTCCTGAATCGCCGCAGGGGCCACACCGAAAGGCATGCTCAGGCAGAACACCGTGGGCGCCATCAGCACGGCGGCCAGATTGGCGCTGCCCATCAGCGGGAAGGCCATCACGAAAGGCAGCGCACCCAGCGCCGCGTAAAGGCCGACACGCATATTGGCGTCAGTGCGCCCGCGCTTGGCCATCCAATCTGCCAGGCGCCCGCCAAAGACAATCCCCAGGCAACCAAACACCGCCACAATGCTGCCGTAGACCACCCCAACATGGCCGGCATCCCAACCATAGGTACGAATAAAAAAGGTCGGTATCCACGCCGCGCTGCCGTAGCCGGCGAAAGCCAAACCGGCAAAGCCGAAGTTGTGGCAAAGCACGGTGCGACGGTTGGCGCGGATATACCGCCCCACATCGGCCAGTGGTACCGCCACGCCGGCGCCGACACCGCGACGCGCCGGCTCGCGCACCGCCAGCATCAATAGGGTAAAGAGCACGCCGGCGGCGCCCAGCAGCAAGAAGATCAGCTGCCAAGGCCGCACTTCGCCCAGCACCGGCAGCAACACATCGCCCTGGGCCGAGGCGAACTTGATCACCAGACCACCAAGCAAAAAGGCCAGGCCGGAGCCGAGGTAGACGCCCATCGAATAGACGCTGATGGCGGTGGCGCGACGCTCGGCCGGGAAGCTATCGGCAATCAGCGAATAGGCCGCTGGCGACAGCGCCGCCTCCCCCACGCCGACGCCGATCCGGCAGAGTAAGAACTGCCAGTACAGACGGGCCATGCCACAGGCGGCGGTCATCGCACTCCAAAACAGCACACCGATGGCGATCAGACCGCGCCGACTTTTAGTGTCGGCCAGCCGCCCCAGAGGAATGCCGCAGATGGTGTAGAACAACGCGAAAGACAAGCCCATCAGCAGGCTCATCTGGGTGTCGCTGATCAGCAGGTCACGGCGGATCGGCCCCACCAGCAAGTTGAGAATCTGCCGATCGATAAAGGAAAGCACGTAGGCCAGCATCAGGATGCTGACCGTGCCCCAGGCGCGAAAGCTGGATGGATAGTCACTCTTATTGTTATGCATGCACGCTCCCGGCACCGTTTGCGCGGTGCGCGACGATTGAAAGTGCCTGCAGCTTAGCCTTAGCCTGCGCCGCACTTATAGCGTCGGGAGGGTCTTATCCATGCAGCGAATGCAGCAGCGGCCCTTGCGCGAATGACTAGCCAGTCACAGGGTTTGCGGTGCGCGCTCACAGAGTGTGTTCAATGCCACGCCCCAGCTCGGCTGGTCATTCAGGCAGGGCACCAGCAGCAACTCGGCGCCCCCTGCCGCCTGAAACTGCTCGCGACCGCGAATGCCAATTTCTTCCAAGGTTTCGATGCAATCGGCGACGAACGCTGGGCACATCACCAGCAGTTTTTTCACCCCCTGCCCA
>JAURXE010000327.1 GCA_030654635.1 Pseudomonas sp. | reverse complement strand
CCAGAAACGTAGGGAACGTAGGACGGACGTAGGGCGGACTCAGGAGCGCAGCGAACAGTCCGCCGGGCAGTGGTGGAGCAGGACGGGCTTAAGATTGAGATTCGAACGCCGCAGCAGCGTTGTTTGAGCTATTGGTTCCGCCCTTACGGCGGCTCACTTTTGGCAGTCGCCCCAAAAGTTAGCAAAAAGTCTTGCCCCTGGCATACGGCCCGACTGCGTCGGGTTCCCTCGCTCCATCATTGCTCCAAGGGCCCGCCGCGAAGGGCCATCCCTGGCCCATCGCGGCTTTAGCGGCATCCATGCCGCTCAACCGCTTACGCAACGATTCCACTCGGCCTCCTGAAAGGGGCGTTTGTCCTGGTGCGAATGGATGGGTTCGACGTCATAGCCAGTCGGCGCGCAAGACAAGTGGAGCGGATCAACCAATAGCTCAAACAACACCGCAGCGGCGGTCAAGCATCATTACCGGAGTCACCCTAGATCGCGCGTTGCAACCACAACGTCAACAGCACCAGCCCACCCACCACCAGCGGCCAGCCCAGCAGCAAGCCGCGCCACAGCGGCGGCGCATGGCGAAGGTGCATAAAGCCATCGGCAATCAACCAGGCTTTGCCCAAAGCCGCCAGCAAGACCGCCGCCGCCAACAGTAAACCGGCCCCGGCGTTGCCCAGCTGCACGCTGGCGACCGACAACGCCACCAATCCCAGCCAACAAAGTATCAGTACGCGTGAAGTGGTCACGGCAACCTCGTCAATGCGCGGCAGCGCTCAATTGAGCACATACACCAGCGGAAACAGCAGCACCCAGATCAGATCGACCATGTGCCAATAGAGCACGCCCGACTCCAACACCGCGTCGTCGGCGGCCTGGGTTCGGCGCCAGCAGCGTAGCGCCAGCCAGGCCAGAATCAGCATGCCCAGCAACACATGGAGGAAGTGAAAGCCGGTTAGAATCCAGTACAGGGTGAAGAAGTTGTTGTGCTCCATGCCCAGGCCCAGCCCGACCAGATGCTGGTACTCGCTGAGCTTCAAACCCACATACAGGCTGGCCGCCAGCAGCGCCGCCAACAACAGCCAGCCAGCCCGCCGCGAGCGGCCGCGACGCACCTGCTCCTGCGCCAAGGCGGCGAACAAACCGGCGGTGAGCAGGCTCAGGGTCAACGCCAGGCCGATAGAGCTGTCCAGCGCCCCACGGCTGGCGTGAAACAAGGCCGGCTGCAAGGCCTGGGTCACCGCAAAGGTGACAATCAGCAGGGCAAATACGGTCAGCTCGGCGAGGATGAAAAACCACATGGCCAGATCGCCCGGCAGTCGCTTGGCAGGGCTGGAGCTGGCGCAGGCATCAAGCGAAGGGCACATCAACCCCGTCCATTAACGCCGCCACCGTTTGCGGGTCATCCGACAGCGGTTCGGCCAGGCAAGCCAGACAGGCTTCGCGCGGGCTCATGCCGGAACGGATCATCCGTGCGGCAAAAATCAACAGGCGGGTCGAGGCCACTTCTTCCAGATCGTGCTGCTCCAACCGGCGTAGCGCCTGGCCGAGTTTGACCACCTGGGCGGCCAGCGTTGCATCCACCTGGGCCTCGCTGGCAACGATGCGCTCCTCCTCGGCCACCGGCGGATAGCCAAAACGCAGGGCCACGAAGCGCTGGCGGGTGCTGGGCTTCATGCCCTTGAGCAGGTTCTGGTAACCGGGGTTGTACGACACCACCAGCATAAAACCGGGTGGCGCGCGCAGCACTTCGCCGGTGCGCTCCAGGTACAGCTCGCGGCGGTCATCGGCCAGCGGGTGCAGCACCACGG
>JAURXE010000307.1 GCA_030654635.1 Pseudomonas sp. | reverse complement strand
TGCACTTGCTTGTGATCCAAGGGCGGCAGGTTGATCCGGCGTACATCGCCGTCGACGCGAATCATCGGCGGCAAACCCGCCGAGAGATGCAGGTCTGAAGCGCCTTGCTTGGCGCTGAAGGCAAGCAACTCAGTGATATCCATGGAACTCCCCAAAAACTAGTAAGCAGGTAGAATGCCGCAGACCCTAAGCGGCGAGCGCAGGTAATGTCCACGATAGCAGAGAATATTGCAAAGGTCGGTGCGCGCATCCGTGCGGCGGCGCAAGCATCCAAGCGAGATATAAGCAGCATTGGCCTGCTGGCGGTGAGTAAAACCAAGCCGGCCAGCGCAGTGCGCCAAGCCTTCGCGGCAGGCGTGTGCGACTTCGGTGAAAACTACCTGCAAGAGGCGCTGGAGAAACAGCGCGAACTGGCAGACTTGGCCCTGACCTGGCATTTCATCGGGCCGATTCAGTCCAACAAGACCAAGCCGATTGCCGAGCACTTCGACTGGGTGCATTCGGTCGAGCGCTTGAAAGTGGCCCAGCGCCTGTCCGAGCAACGCCCTGCTGACTTGCCACCGCTGAATATCTGTTTGCAGGTCAATGTCAGCTGTGAGCCCAGCAAAGCCGGCTGCTCGGCCGAAGAGTTGCCGGCCCTGGCCGCCGCCATTGCTCAACTGCCGCGACTTAAGCTGCGCGGGCTGATGGCCATTCCCGAGCCGACCGCCGACCTCGATGCCCAACGCGCAGCCTTTGCCCGCCTGCGCGAACTGCAGAACAGCTTGAACCTTAGCCTCAAGCTCAATCTCGACAGCCTCTCCATGGGCATGAGCGACGACCTGGAAGCGGCGATCAGCCAAGGTTCGACCTGGGTTCGCATCGGCAGCGCGCTGTTTGGCGCCCGCGACTATAGCCAGCCCTCGACAGCCCCGACAACCGCTGACGCGGCACCCGCTTTTATTAAGGAAAACCCATTATGAGCAGCACACGTATTGCCTTTATCGGCGCCGGTAACATGGCCGCCAGCCTGATTGGTGGCCTGCGGGCACAAGGCGTGGCCGCCAGCGCCATCTGCGCCAGTGAGCCTGGAGCCGAGCAGCGCGGTAAAGTGGCCGCCGAACTGGGCATCCAAGTTTTTGCCCATAATGCCGACGCCATACAGGGCGCCGACCTGGTGGTGCTGGCCGTCAAACCCCAGGTGATGAAAACCGTCTGCCTGGAGCTGGCCAACAACCTTAAACCCGGTCAGCTGATCGTCTCGATTGCCGCCGGCATCGGCTGCGCCAGCCTGGAACGCTGGCTGGGTAACCGCGCCATCGTGCGCTGCATGCCCAACACCCCGGCCTTGCTGCGCGAAGGCGTCAGCGGCCTGTATGCCAACGCCCAGGTGTCGGCCCCGCAACGTCAGCAGGCTGAACAACTGTTATCGGCGGTGGGCTTGGCCTTGTGGCTGGATAACGAGCAGCAGATCGATGCGGTGACTGCGGTGTCCGGCAGCGGTCCGGCGTATTTCTTCTTACTGATCGAAGCCATGGTCGCCGCCGGGGAAAAACTCGGCCTGTCGCCCGCGAGCGCTCTCAAACTCACCCAGCAAACCGCCCTCGGCGCCGCGCGCATGGCACTGGCCAGCGACGTGGATGCCAGTGAACTGCGCCGCCGCGTGACCTCACCGAATGGCACCACCGAGGCGGCGATCAAAACTTTCCAGGCCGGCGGTTTCGAAGCCCTGGTCGAACAAGCGTTAAACGCCGCGGCCGCACGCTCGGCCGCACTCGCCGAAGAGCTGGGTCAATAAGGAGCACAACATGGATCAATTAAATCAAGCAGCACTCTACGTCCTGCAAACCCTCGGCAGCCTGTACCTGATGATCGTGCTGCTGCGCTTCATCCTGCAGTTGGTGCGCGCCGATTTCTACAACCCCCTCAGCCAGTTTGCGGTGCGCGCCACCCAACCGTTGCTCAAGCCGCTGCGCCGCATTATCCCCAGCATTGCCGGACTGGATATTGCCTCACTGGTGCTGGCCCTGCTGGTACAGCTGGTGTTGATGGCGCTGACCATGTTGCTGGCCTATGGCACTACCGGCAGCCCAATCCAGCTACTGATCTGGTCGCTGATTGGCATTACTGCGCTGTTTATCAACATCTTCTTCTATTCCCTGATCATCAGCGTGATCCTCTCTTGGGTGGCCCAAGGCAGCCACAATCCCGCCGCACTGCTGGTCAATCAGCTGTGCGAGCCGCTGCTGATGCCCTTTCGCAAGCTCTTGCCAAGCATGGGCGGGCTGGACCTGTCGCCGATCTTCGCCTTTATCGCAATCAAGCTGCTGGACATGCTGGTGATTAACAACCTGGCGCAAATGACCGGCATGCCTGACGTACTGCGCATGCTGATGTAATGGCGTATTTCCGCTGGGACGGCGAGGACCTGATCCTCGACTGCCATCTACAGCCCAAGGCCAGCTGCGATGAGTTTGCCGGCCTGCACGGTGAGCGACTGAAAATTCGCCTCACCGCGCCCCCTGTCGAAGGCAAAGCCAACGCCCACCTGCTGGCCTTTCTGGGTGCCGCCTTTGGGGTCGCAAAAAGCCAGGTTGAGCTGCTCAGTGGCGAGCTCAACCGGCAAAAGCGGGTGCGCATTCGCCAACCGAAAAAGCTGCCCGAATTACCCGGACTGACCGCTCGGTCACCTTGACTGACCTTAAGGTGGGATTATGGCGCTAACTGTTTGACGCTAAGAAGTAGTTCGCCATAATGCATGCTATCAAATGGACACTATCTGCCCGCCGCTGTGCGCCACTAACAGCCCGTCAAGATTAGCAACTGTCCCCATTGATCTTGCCGACCAACTAGCAGGATGCGAGCAGAGGAGCAACAACATGAGCATGGAGCGACTCAGCCAACAGGTAACGGCTTACGTTGCCTGGAAACGTCAGTTAATGCGCGAAATCACCCGCTACCGCAGCTGGCTGGCGCACAATCATCTGAGCTCCGACGCCGTCGAGGCCAAGCTTGAGCGCGCGCTGAAACTGCTGCGCACTGATCACATCACCCTGGCGTTCGTGGGTGAGTACTCACGCGGCAAGACCGAGTTGATCAACAGCCTGTTTTTCTCCGAGTACGGCCAGCGCATGCTGCCCTCCCACGCCGGGCGCACCACCATGTGCCCAACTGAGCTGTTTTTTGACCCGCGCTCCGAGCGCTCCTATATTCGTTTGTTGCCGATTGAAACTCGCGCAGCGCAAGCCAGCGTGGCCCAGTTCAAGCGCATCCCCAGCCATTGGGTGAATATCCCGCTGGACCTGAGCGACCCCGACAATATGGTGCAGGCCTTTACTCAGGTGGCCAAGACCAAACCCATGCCGGTCGCCCAGGCGATTCAGCTGGGCTTTCATCCCGACATGCTCGAAAGCGCCGGCAAGCCCGGCATAGTGCTGGTGCCCGCCTGGCGGCATGCCATAGTCAATTTCGACCACCCCTTGCTGCGCCAAGGCCTGCGAATTCTCGACACCCCCGGTTTGAACGCCCTGGGCAGCGAGCCTGAACTCACCCTATCGATGCTGCCCAGCGCCCAGGCGATTATCTTCCTGCTCTCGGCCGACACCGGCTTCACCGCCAGAGACATGGCCGTCTGGCAACAACACATTTTGCATCTGGATGAAGAAAATCCGGTTTGCCTGCTGGCTGTCCTGAACAAGATCGACGTGCTCTGGGACGACCTCGCCGGCGAGACTTTTGTGCAACACGCCATCGAGAAAATCCGCAGCGCCACCGCCAAGCAACTGGGTATCGCCAACGAAAACGTGCTGCCGGTCTCGGCCAAGCAAGCGTTGCTGGCCAAGGTCCGCAAGGATCAGGCACTGCTCGACCGCAGTCAGCTGGCGGGACTAGAAACGCTGCTCTGTGAGCGCATCGTCGCCCAGAAAGAACGCTTGATCGAAGACCGGGTCGTCAACCAAGTGTTGGGACTGCTGCAAAACAGTCAACACGTACTCAACCTGCGCCTGGACAAGGTGCGCGAACAGCACCAGCTGCTTTCCACTCACCAGCAGGATAACGGCCAGTTACTGTTTGAACTGACCGCCAAAACCAAAGAAGACCACGGCCAGCACCACAAGCGCCTGCTCGGACTAAAAACCAACCAGCGCCTGCTCAAGCGTCAAGGCGATCTGCTGCGCAACTCGGTGCGCAGCGAGCAGCTCGACGGGCACCTCGAACTGCTGGGTAAAAACCTTACGGGTAGCTGGACCACCTTCGGCATCAACCAGACCATTTTGCACTTCTTCCGCTCCATCGAAGCCGACCTGCACAACCTCGGCCATGAAGCCGAACTGGCCAATAAAATGGTCGCAGCTATCTATCACCGACATAACCAAGACAACCCACTGCACGGCGTCGACGCACCGTTATTTAACCTCAAGCGACCGCTGCGCGAACTCAAGCAGCTGCAAGTGCAAGCCGACCAATTCCGCCTGCATTTAAAAACCATACTGACCAATCAAAGCACCCTCAGCCGGCGCTTCTTCGCCACTCTGGTGCAGGAAGTTATCGGCCTGCATCAGCGCCTGCGCCAAGATGCCGAGCAATGGGCCAGCGACGCACTGACTCCGTTGATGCAACACACCCTGGAGAACAAGCAACTACTCGAAACCCACATGCTGCGCCTCAAAGCCCTGGCCCAAGAGACCCAGCAAAGCCGTCAGCGCAGCCAGCACCTGGCCGGTTACAACAACGAACTCGAGCAACAGCTGGCCCAAGCCAACGACATGCTGCGCGTGCTGCGCCGTCCGGCACCGGTGCAGCGCCAAGGCAAAGTCGTCAGCCTGCCCGGCGCCGGCCGCAACCTGAGCGTCGCCGAATAAACACCAAGCTCCCAGCCTTGCCCTCTTAACCAGCTGCTCGCCGCCCCCTGCCCTTGCCGCAGGGGGCGGCGCTCTTTAGACTGGCGCCTTATTTAAGTGCGAGCAGGCTCAATGCCCAGCGTCTTTGCAGAAGATTCCGTTGGCCTCGTCAGCCCCCAGACCGAACAGTTCCTTGAGCCCCTGCAACTGGCTTGCGGGCGCAGCCTGGCCAATTACCAGCTGGTGTATGAAACCTATGGCCAGCTAAACGCCACGGGCAGCAACGCCGTGCTGATTTGCCATGCACTGTCCGGCCATCACCATGCCGCCGGTTATCACAGTGTCGACGAGCGCAAACCGGGCTGGTGGGACAGCTGTATCGGCCCCGGCAAACCTATAGATACGAATAAATTCTTTGTCGTCAGCCTGAACAATCTGGGCGGCTGCAATGGCTCGACTGGGCCCTCCAGTATCAATCCCGAAACCGGCAAGCCCTACGGCGCCGACTTCCCGATGATGACGGTGGAGGACTGGGTCCATAGCCAAGCACTGCTGGCAGAGCGCCTCGGCATAGGCCAATGGGCGGCAGTGGTGGGCGGCAGCCTCGGCGGCATGCAGGCGCTGCAATGGACCATCAGTTACCCCGAGCGTGTCCGCCATTGTTTGGCTATCGCCTGCGCACCCAAACTGTCGGCGCAAAACATTGCCTTTAACGAGGTGGCGCGCCAGGCGATTCTGTCCGACCCGGACTTTCACGGGGGGCACTTTCAGGAGCGCGGCGTCATCCCCAAGCGCGGGCTGATCTTGGCGCGCATGGTCGGCCATATCACCTATTTGTCGGATGACGCCATGGGTGAGAAATTCGGCCGAGACCTGAAGAGCGACAAGCTCAATTACGACTTTCACAGCGTCGAGTTTCAGGTCGAAAGCTACCTGCGCTATCAGGGCGAAGAGTTTTCCGGGCGCTTCGACGCCAACACCTACTTGTTGATGACCAAGGCGCTCGACTACTTCGACCCGGCCGCCAGCCAAGGCGGCGACCTGGCCAAGGCACTGGCGCCGGCCCAGGCGGATTTTTGCGTGATGTCCTTTACCACCGACTGGCGCTTCTCGCCGGCCCGCTCGCGCGAGTTGGTCGATGCCTTGATGGCCGCCGACAAAAACGTCAGCTACCTGGAAATCGACGCCCCGCAAGGCCACGACGCCTTTCTGATCCCTATTCCACGCTACCTGCAGGCCTTCAACGCCTATATGCAGCGAATTAGCGTTTGAGGCCGTCCTGACATGAGAGCCGACCTAGACATCATTCAAGACTGGATCCCGACCGGCAGCCGGGTGCTCGACCTCGGCTGCGGCGATGGCGAACTACTCGCCTGGCTGCGCGACCACAAACAGGTCAGCGGCTATGGCCTGGAAATCGACGCCGATAACATCGCCCAATGCCTGCACAAAGGCATCAACGTGATCGAGCAAGACCTCGACCAGGGCCTGAGCAACTTTGCCAGCAACAGTTTTGATGTGGTGGTAATGACCCAGGCCCTGCAAGCCGTGCAGTATCCCGACCGGCTGCTGGAAGAGATGCTGCGCATCGGCCGCCAGTGCATCATCACCTTCCCCAACTTCGGCCATTGGCGGTGTCGCTGGGATTTGCTGCGCCGTGGCCAGATGCCGGTCTCTGAGTTCCTGCCCTACACTTGGTACAACACGCCGAACATTCACTTCTGCACCTTCCTCGACTTCGAGGAACTCTGCCACCAGCGCCAGGTGCGGGTGCTCGATCGCCTGGCCGTGGATCGCCTGCACAGGCATCACTGGGCCAGCCGAATTTGGCCTAATCTATTTGGTGAGATTGGCATCTATCGCGTCAGCGGCCCGAGCCCCATGCAGCCGCCCGCGCGATCTGAATAATCAGCGCAAACAGAGGAGAATCACCATGCAACGTTTAGCCCTAGTGCTTTTGGCCTTTTGCCTGGCACTGCCGGCCATGGCCGAACAGAAACAAAGCTATGGCACGCTGGATGTGCATTACAGCGCCTTCAACTCCAGCTTCTTGCAGCCCGAAGTGGCCGCAGCGGTCGGCCTGGTACGCAGCAAGAGCCAAGGCGTGGTCAATGTCGCTTTGCTGCAAGCCGGCAAGGCCAGCACCGGTCAAGTCAGTGGCGCGGTGAAAAACCTGCTCGGGCAAATCAGCCCGCTGAGTTTCAAGCAAGTCAAAGAAGGCACAGCAATTTACTACCTGGCGCAGTTCCCCTTCGAGCAACAAGAAATGCTGCGCTTCACCCTTAACGTCAAAGGCGCTGACGGCGTGCCGCACAGCTTCGACTTCAGCCAAGAATTCTTCCCAGACCAATGAAAGCCCTGACCGAACTGGTATTGGCCAGCCATAACGCCGGCAAACTCAAAGAGCTGCAAGCCATGCTCGGCGACAGCATCAAGGTGCAGGCCGTCAGTGCTTTCAGCCTAATTGAGCCGGATGAAACCGGCCTGTCCTTTATCGAGAACGCCATCCTCAAGGCCCGTCATGCGGCGCGGGTCTCAGGCCTGCCGGCATTGGCCGACGACTCAGGCTTGGCGGTCGACTACCTCGGCGGCGCACCGGGCATCTACTCGGCCCGCTACGCCGATGGTCAGGGCGATGCGGCCAACAATGCCAAACTGCTGGAGGCACTGCAGGATGTGCCGGACGAGCAGCGCGGCGCGCAGTTTGTCTGCGCCGTGGCGCTGGTGCGGCATGCCGACGACCCTCTACCAATTGTCTGTGAAGGTCTCTGGCACGGCAGCATCTTGCGCGAACCGCGCGGCAGCCAGGGCTTTGGCTATGACCCGCTGTTTTGGGTGGCCGAACGCAACTGCGCCAGCGCCGAACTGCCGGCCGCTGAGAAAAACCAGCTAAGCCATCGCGCCATCGCCATGCGCTTGCTCAAGCAGCGTCTGGGGTTATGAGTCGCCAAGACAACGACCAGCAGCTCGCCCCCGCCGGTTTCGAACTACCGCCGCTATCGCTGTATATCCATATCCCCTGGTGCGTGCGCAAATGCCCCTATTGCGACTTTAACTCCCATGCCGCCGGGCCAAATCTACCGGAGGCCGCCTATGTCGACGCGCTGCTAGCCGATCTGGATGCCGATTTACAGCATGTGCATGGCCGTCAGCTGAGTTCGATTTTCTTCGGAGGCGGCACCCCCAGTTTGTT
>JAURXE010000294.1 GCA_030654635.1 Pseudomonas sp. | reverse complement strand
GTCATCTACTGTTGGCCGCGTTGTTTGCCCAGTTCGCGGCCTTGCGCCCCGAGGTGGATGCCGCCATGGCCGCCGGCCCGCCCGCCTGGGCACAGCTGTGGCAGCGCGACCAGAACCTGCTGAATATTGCCGCCAGTGCGCGGGCCAAGCGGCTTGAGAAGGCCTTGCTGACCTTAGGGATGACTGACCAATAGCGCCACGTGGCTGGCGCGTTCGGTTCTTCATGCGGTCGCTGGGTGCGTGCTAGGGTGCAGCCTTGAATAACACTAGAGGCGGTCTTATGCCCACTGTATTTTTCCGTCGTCTGTACCTGGCGACTGGCCTGTGCGCCGTTGCCACGCTGGCGAGCGCCGAAACCTGGCCGAGCGCCGATTGGGCCACGGCCATTGCCCCCGGCAGTCCCGCCATTGCGGCGCTGGACGCCTATGCCTTTGCGCCGCGCGATGATGAGAGCCGCCAAGGTGTGCGCACCGACGCCTTGCTGGTGATTCGTGACGGTCAAGTCATCTATGAGCGCTACGCCGGCCCGACCACCGCCCACACCCCGCACCTGGCCTGGTCGATGAGCAAAAGCTTGCTGGCCGCGACCCTGGGCGTCGCCTATGGCGAGGGGCGCTTCAAACTCAGCGATAGCGTGGCGCAGTACTACCCGGCGTTTGCCGCGCACCCGCAAGTCAAACTCGGCCATCTGTTTAACTGGGCTTCGGGCCTGGACTGGCAGGAGGACTACGAACTGGCGCCGCTGAAGTCCTCGGTGGTGGCCATGCTCTACACCCGTGGCCGCAGCGATATGCCGGCGTTTGTCGCCAGCCATCAGGGTGAAGCGGCGCCGGGCACGCGGTTTCGCTACTCCAGTGGCGACACCAATGTGCTGTCGGCGGCGCTGCACGGCATGCTCGGCGATGCGGCTTACGCCAACTACCCGTGGACGGCGCTGTTCGAGCCCTTGGGGATCAGTTCGGCAACCTGGGAAACCGACGCCAGCGGTAATTTCGTCGCCTCCTCCTACGCCTACCTGACCGCCCGCGACCTGGCCCGCGTCGGCTTATTGATGCAGCGTGACGGTCGCTGGGGCGAGCGGCAATTGCTGCCCAAGGCTTGGGTTGAGTTCAACCGCACGCCGTTCGCTGCGTACCAGCCGATTGCCGGTGAGGCCGTGCCCGGCGGCCAGTGGTGGTTGAACTTGCCGGTGGCAGGCGCGGCCAAACCTTGGCCGGATGCGCCGGCTGAGACCTTTGCCGCCCTCGGCCATTGGGGCCAGGCGCTGTACGTGTTGCCCGCCGAGAAGCTGGTGATAGTGCGTTACGCCGATGACCGCGACCAAAGCTATCAGCACAACACCTTACTGAAACTGGCCCGCGCGGCCTTCGCTCCCGAGGTGGCGCAATGAGCCCTGTCACGCTGATAAAAACCCGCCCGGTTAGCAGCCTGTTGCTGCTGGCCATACTGCTGTCGGGCGCCTGGGCCTGGGCTAATCGCAGCTACCTAGAGGCCTTCCCGGACATAGTCGGTGCCTACACCGCCAAGGAGTATTGCTCCTGTCGCTATGTGATGGACAACCCGGCCGACTACTGCGTCAGCTACGTGAAATTGAGTTTGCCGGTCAGCGATTTCTTTGATGACGTCGCCCGTAAGCAGGTTACCGCCAGTGGCCTGGGCCGCAGCCACAGCGCCGCCTGGCTAGGCCCGCGGCAAGGTTGCCAGTTATTGCCGCAGGCGCTGGCACTGCCGAGCCGTTAGGAAGGCTTTGCAAGCCGGCTGGTGGCGACTATGGTGGCGGCTGAATTGCTTTAGTGAGCCTTGTTATGCCGAGCTTTAAACTGTTGCCCTGTCTGTTTGCCGCCTTGATCGCCTTGCCTGCTCAGGCCGCCTGGCAGCTGGACAAAGAGTCCTCGCGGCTGTCGTATATCACCACCAAGCAGACGGACGTGGCGGAAGTGAATCGTTTTCGCAGCCTCGCCGGCAGTGTTGGCGATGACGGCAAGGTGCAAGTGTTGGTACGCATGGAGTCGGTCGATAGCGGCATTCCGTTGCGCGATGAACGTCTGCGCAAGCAACTTTTTGAGGTCGAGCGGTTCGCTCTGGCACAGGTCAGCGCCCAGCTCGATATTGCCCCGTTGCTGACCCTGGCCGCTGGTGCGCAGCTGGAGTTGCGCTTGCCGCTGACCGTCAACTTGCATGGTTACAGCCACAGCTATAACAGTGAATTGCTGGTCACCCGCCTGGATGATCGGCGCTTTCAGGTCGTCACCTTGGCGCCGCTGGTGCTGAACGCCGCCGACTTTGGCCTGGCACCGGGCCTTGAGACGCTGCGCAAGTTGGCCGGATTAAAATCCATCAGCCTGGCGGTACCGGTCAGCGCGGTGCTGATCTTCACCGCCGGTTAAGTCGCGCCGATGATCTTCCCTTGGCGCGCCGGCAATCAGTTTGAGTTGCTGCTCGATGGCCCGCAGTTCTTTCCGCGCATGCTCGCCGCCATTGGCGCGGCCGAGCAGCAAGTGGCGCTGGAGCTGTACCTGGTCGCCAGCGGCGCTTGCACCGATCTGCTGGTTGCGGCGCTCTGCGGCGCGGCGCAGCGGGGCGTGCTGGTGCGCTGCCTGTTGGATGACTTTGGTTGTTTGGGCTTACCGCTCCCACAGCGCCGTGAACTGCTGGCCACCGGTGTCGAGCTGCATTTTTACAACCCACTGGGTTGGCGTCACGGTGTGCGCAACCTGTACCGCGACCACCGTAAATTGTTGTTGGTTGATAGCCGCCTAGGTTTTGTCGGCGGCACCGGTGCTACCGATCAGTTCTGGCAGCCCAGCGATAACAGTCACGCCTGGCATGAAGTGATGGTGGAAATTCGCGGCCCCTTGCTCGACGATTGGCAGCAGTTGTTTGAGCGCCAGTGGCAGGCGCTGCCGGCCCGTTTGACCTGGCGTCCGCTGCTTGTTCGAGGTTTGGCGCGGCTGCCGAGCACTCCCGCGTGGGGCGCCGGTTTCGGCCGGGTCGCCTATGCCGACGGCCGTCAGCACCGGGATATTCTGCAATCACTGCTGCGTGCGCTGCTGCAAAGCCGGCAACGCATCTGGCTGGCCACACCGTATTTCTTGCCGACCTGGAAGATCCGCCGGGCGTTACGCAAAGCCGCGCAGCGTGGCGTCGATGTGCGTTTGCTGCTGACCACCCACAACACCGATCAGCCGCCGGTGCGCTTTGCCGGTCAGCGTTATTACCCAAAACTGCTCAAGGCCGGGGTGCGGATTTTTGAGTACCAACCGCAGTTTTTGCACCTGAAAATGCTGTTGGTGGACGACTGGGTCAGCGTCGGCTCATGCAATTTCGACCATTGGAATTTGCGTTTCAATCTTGACGCCAACCTCGAAGCCATCGACCCGCACCTCAGTGCACAAGTGGCCGCCAGCTTTAACGCCGACTTTGCCCAAAGCCAGGAAATCGACCTGCAACAATGGCACGCCACACCCTGGTGGCAGCGCTTGCGCCGCCGGGTGTGGGGCTTGCTCGACCGGCTGTTGGTGAACCTGCTCGATCGCCGGCGTTAACAGGCCATTGAAAAACTACTGCGGGCTTCGCGCGCTATGCGGCGTTGAGCCCAGACTTTTGTCGGGTGCCAGGCGCTGGCCGGCTGGGTATGCTCGGGGCAAATAACTCCAAAGGAGGCGCGCATGCGCCGCTACCCGCTGTTTATAGTGCTGTTGGCCTGTCTGCTTGGCGGCTGTTCGAGCCCCGGCGCGTTTTTTGGCGCCACCGATGGGCCGCTGTTCAAGGCCCGCAGTCTCAGCGATGAGAACCGTGTACTGGTCTACCTCTATCGCCCGCA
>JAURXE010000283.1 GCA_030654635.1 Pseudomonas sp. | reverse complement strand
CAAATCGCATCCAGCAAGGTGGTCTTGCCGGCGCCAGTGGGGCCGGTGATGGCGAACAGGCCGTTGTCTATGAAGGGTTCGGTGGTGAAGTCGATCTTCCACTCGCCCTTCAGCGAATTAAGATTTTTCAGGCGCAGGCTGAGGATTTTCATGACTGCTCCTGGGTCAGCTCGGCCACCATTTGCTGGTACAGACCGGACAAGCGCGCCTGCAGTTCAGGCTCAAGAGTTTCGCTGACGAGGCGCTGGGCGAACACATCGCTCACGCTCAGCTCATCCAGAGTTTCCCGGCTGGCACTGGTCAAACCGGCCACCGCCGTGCCGCGCTCGCGGCGGATGCGCAGCACCTCCACCGGCAAGCCTTCGGTAAAGGCCTGAATCCGTGGCTGCAAATCGCTCAAATAATCATCGGCGGTCACCAGCACTTCCAGCCATACCAGCTTATCGAGCGTGCCTTGGCTGGCGGCCTCGGCGATGGCGCTTTGCAGCTCAGCCAAGTTGCCACGCAACGACTGCAAGGGCTGAAAACGCGGCACTAATAATGGGGTGATCTGCTCCAGACCCTCGCTATTCAAGTCCACCAACAGCACTTCTTTTTGCTGTTTGGCCTCATCGAAACTCAGCGGGATGGGCGAGCCGCAGTAGCGGATATGCTCCAGGCCGCCGACTTTTTGCGGCCGGTGAATATGCCCCAGGGCGATATAGGCCGCCGGCGGAAAGGCGCTGGTGGGAAAGGCCTCCAGACTGCCGACATAGATCTCGCGCACCGACTCGCTGGCGCTGGCGCCGACGGTGGTCAGATGGCCAGTGGCGATAATCGGCAGCTTACCGCCCAGCTCATCGCGCTTGCTTTCGGCCAAGGCATACAGCTGCTGATAATGCTGCTGGATCGCCGTCTGCAGCCCCAGCTGCTTGTCTTGCGCGCTCTCCCCGGCCTGGCTGTGCAGCACATCGCGGGGGCGGATAAAGGGGATGGCGCAGAGGATCGCGCCAGGTTGGCCATCGCGCGTATGCAGCACCAGCACTTGCTCGCTCAACTCGGCACAGACGCCAGGAATCACCCGGGTATTCAGCTGCGCCAGCAGGGTCTTGCTCTCGCCGAGCATGGCCACCGAATCGTGGTTACCACCCAGCACCAGCAATTCGGCGCCGGTCTGGCGCAGCTCGACAATAAAATGGTTGTACAGCTCACGGGCGTAGCTGGGCGGCGCGCCGGTGTCGAAAATATCCCCGGCCACCAGCACCGCATCCACCTGCTGCGCCTGCACCTGCTCGATCAGCCAGGCGAGAAAGGCCTGATGCTCGGCCTGACGGGTTTTGCCCATAAA
>JAURXE010000272.1 GCA_030654635.1 Pseudomonas sp. | reverse complement strand
CATGATTCTGCCCTGGCTAATCCTGATCCCCTTTATTGGCGGCCTACTGTGCTGGCAAGCTGAGCGTTTTGGCTCATCCTTGCCGCGTACAATCGCCATGCTTACGATGCTGCTGGAACTGGCCCTGGGCCTCTGGCTGTGGTTTACCGGCGACTTTCAACTGGCGCCGCACCCCGGTGCCGATCCTGTCTGGACTTTGGAGTTCAAACAGGTCTGGATCGAACGTTTCGGTATCAATTTTCACTTGGCGATGGATGGCTTATCGCTGCTGATGATTTTGCTCACCGGCTTGCTCGGTGTGCTGTCGGTGCTCTGTTCGTGGAGTGAGATCCAGAAAAACGTCGGCTTTTTCCACCTCAACTTGATGTGGATTCTGGGCGGCGTGATCGGGGTGTTTCTGGCCCTCGATCTGTTCTTGTTCTTCTTCTTCTGGGAGATGATGCTGGTCCCCATGTACTTCCTGATTGCGCTGTGGGGACACAGCTCAATCGAAGGCAAGAGCCGCATCTACGCCGCAACCAAGTTCTTTATCTACACCCAGGCCAGCGGCTTGATCATGCTGGTGGCGATTCTTGGCTTGGTGTTCGTTAACTTCAATAACACCGGCGTACTGACCTTCGACTACAGCCTACTGCTGAAAGCCGAACTGCCACCCGCCACCGAATACATCCTGATGCTCGGCTTCTTTATCGCCTTCGCGGTCAAGTTGCCGGTGGTGCCGTTTCACTCCTGGCTGCCGGATGCCCACGCCCAGGCGCCCACGGCGGGCTCGGTGGATTTGGCCGGTATTCTGCTCAAGACTGCGGCCTATGGCTTGCTGCGCTTTGCCCTGCCGCTGTTTCCCAATGCCTCCGCCGAGTTTGCCCCGATCGCCATGACCCTCGGTCTGATCGGGATTTTCTACGGCGCGCTGCTGGCCTTTGCCCAGACCGACATCAAGCGTCTGGTGGCGTACTCCAGCGTTTCGCACATGGGCTTTATCCTCATCGGCATCTACTCCGGAAGCCAACAAGCGCTGCAAGGCGTGGTGGTACAGATGCTCGCCCACGGCTTGTCGGCCGCCGCACTGTTTATCCTCTGTGGCCAACTGTATGAGCGTATGCACACCCGCGATATGCGTGAGATGGGCGGTTTGTGGTCGCGGATTACCTATCTGCCGGCCATCAGCCTGTTCTTCGCCGCCGCCTCGCTGGGCTTGCCTGGCACCGGTAACTTTGTCGGTGAGTTCCTGATCTTGCTCGGCTCGTTCAGCGCGACTCCCTGGATTGTGGTGATTGCCACCTCAGGGCTGGTGTTCGGCTCGGTCTACTCACTGATCATGATTCATCGTGCCTATTTTGGCCCGGCAAAATCAGAACAA
>JAURXE010000268.1 GCA_030654635.1 Pseudomonas sp. | reverse complement strand
CGGCCTGCGCAACAGCGATGCGCTGACCTTGTTGGTTGAATGTTCAGAGCCACTGCGTTACGCCGAGGTCAATCCCTTCGCTTTTGCCCCGGCGATTGCCCCGCATCTGGCGGCCAGTGAGGCGGGAGTGGAGTTGGATCTGGCAACACTAACCACTGCGGTACAGGCGGTATTAGATCGGCAGGCGGACTTCACCTTGGTCGAAGGTGCCGGTGGTTGGCGGGTACCGCTGAACGACTTGGCTACCCTGGCGCAGCTGCCGATAACGCTAAAACTGCCGGTAATTGTGGTGGTGGCGGTGCGCCTGGGTTGCATCAATCACAGCTTGCTGACGTTCGAAGCCATTGAGCGTGATGGTTTGCGCGTGGCCGGTTGGGTGGCGAATCTGCTCGAGCCGCAAATGCCGCGCCTAGAGGAAAATCTGGCTGCCCTTGAGTCGCGTCTAAATGCGCCCTGCCTGGGGCGAATTCCCTTGCTCAGCGAGGCCTCGGCGGCGAACGTGGCGCGTTACCTGGATCTGCGCAGGCTGAATATCCCGTTATAAGCAGTGGCGGCGTGATTGCGTTTTGCCTGTATATCTTTTGCTCTATCTCGGTTTCAATCAAAGCTGAGTTTTCCCGGTTGGGAGCGTCGTTATGCAAATTTCTGCCAGTAGTGCCTTTAATTCTGGGCTGAGCAGTGTTCAAAACGGTCAGCAGCGAGTTAATCAGGCCGCCACGGATATCGCCAGCGCCAGCCTGCCCAAGCCAGTAGCGGGGTCGGCTGCGCCCAGTTCGAGGAACAGCCAGGCGCAACAGGTTGATCTGGCCAGCAGCTTAGTTGATCTGCAAATAGGTAAAGAGCAGGTGCAAGCCGGCGCCAAAGTGATCAAAACGGCTGACGATGCGCTTGGCACCCTGCTGGATATCCGCGCATAAAACCATTTATTGGCCTCCCGCCAAGGCGAGGAGGGGTTAGATGAACATCGGTGGGTTAGGTCATTTTGCGACAGCTGCGAAGGCCGCTCTGCCGGCGCGCGCGTCGTTGAACTCCGCAACAGCAGAGTCGCTGCATGGTCTGGCTTCGCCATCCCCTTCGCCATCCACTACGGTGGCGCAACTTGATTCTGACCGTCCAGCAACTGTCGATGCTTCCGGTCGGCCAGTTGCAACTCCCGCGCAAGAACAATTAATTCAACAGCAAATTGCCACACTAAGCAGTCGCGATCGGGAAGTGCGCGCCCATGAGCAGGCACATGCGTCAGTCGGTGGCAGTTACGCCGGCGGGCCAACCTACAGCTTCAAGCGCGGCCCCGATGGTCAAGCCTATGCGGTCGGCGGCGAGGTCAGTATTGACGTAAGTGCGATCGCCAATGATCCAGCCGCCACCTTGCGCAAAATGGAGCAGGTTGCGCGTGCGGCATTAGCACCAGCCGAACCCTCGGGGCAAGACCGGCGGGTGGCGGCGCAAGCCCAGGTGCTCGCCGCTCAGGCGCGGATCGAGCTGGCGGCGCAACAGCGCGATGCGGCGGCCAGTGCCATTGCCGAGCGCAAAGCCCTGGCTGCGCAGGATGCGCAAGACGAATCAGAGCAACCAACCGAGCAATCGATAAAAACAGATCAGCAAGACGCGGATTTAGCGCCTAGTCTGCAGCTATACCGCCGCTTAGGTCAGACGCAGGAGTCTACGCCGGTGGTTGACGTGGTTGCCTAAACAGCCTGCGGGCGATGCTTGACAAGGTCGGGGCGTAAACGTATGTTTCAAACGCCTGTTTGACTGCTGGCCCGCATGTAGTCTATCGGGCCGCTGGGAGTGATCCCGCAAACGACTGGCAAGCCGGTCACCCTAATTCGCAATTTACAGCAGAGGTTATTCGCTATGCCTGATTACAAGGCCCCCTTGCGTGATATTCGTTTCGTTCGTGACGAGTTACTGGGCTACGAAGCGCATTATCAAAGTATGCCGGCTTGCCAGGACGCTACCCCAGACATGGTCAACGCCATCCTTGAGGAAGGTGCCAAGTTTTGTGAGCAGGTAATCGCTCCGCTGAACCGCACCGGCGACATCGAAGGTTGCACCTGGAGCGAGTCGGGCGTTAAAACCCCGTCGGGCTTTAAAGCGGCTTACCAGCAGTACGTTGAAGGCGGGTGGCCAAGCCTGTCCCACGACGTTAATCATGGCGGCCAAGGCTTGCCTGAGTCGCTAGGTTTAGTGTTGAGCGAACTGGTTGGCGAAGCTAACTGGTCGTGGGGCATGTACCCAGGTCTGTCCCACGGCGCCATGAACACCATCGCTGAGCACGGCACCGCTGATCAGAAGCACACTTACCTGACCAAGTTGGTAACAGGCGAGTGGACCGGCACCATGTGCCTGACCGAATCCCATTGCGGTACCGACCTGGGCATGTTGCGCACCAAGGCCGAGCCTCAGGCGGATGGTTCGTACAAAGTCTCCGGCACCAAGATCTTTATCTCGGCTGGTGAGCACGACATGGCCGAGAACATCGTCCACATCGTTCTGGCGCGCCTGCCGGATGCTCCAGAAGGCACCAAAGGTATCTCGCTGTTCATCGTGCCTAAATTTATGCCCGGTGCCGACGGTGCTCCAAGCACCCGTAACGC
>JAURXE010000230.1 GCA_030654635.1 Pseudomonas sp. | reverse complement strand
GTTATTGGCATGCCCGCGGAGTTCCCCGGCAAGTTCGCCAAGGTCAATTGGCTAGCCTGAAGCCGTAGCGCGCCCCAACTCGGAGCGCCACCTCTGGCGGCGCCCTGTTTTAGCTCGTCAAAGTCATTAAGCCCCCACTAACAGGCCCATTTTCGCTCATTCGAAAACTTGGCTCAGCTTTTGCTATTACCTAATCAAAGGTAACCAAAGGCGGTTATCCATAACGACAAAGGCGTCGCGGCATTCCTGCTCTAAGCAGGCAATGCGGCGACGCCTTTTTGCGTTTGGCTCCAGTGTTTGGGGCGGCGGACTGGCCGTGATCCGGGCATCTGCTTACAACTCTCTAACCTTACTACGGCCTTGGCCGCAGGGTTGTCCGCCACAAGCGGGCGACCACCCCGGCGGATTTTGCTCAGCGTGTCCACGACCATGCTGCAGCCAGATCCTGCTGGGTCCTTTTGAGCCAATGAGGTGTTCGATGAATACAAGTTTCTGGAAAGCCGGCCACATGCCGACGCTGTTCGCAGCTTTTCTCTATTTCGATTTAAGTTTCATGATCTGGTATGTACTGGGTCCTATGGGCGTGCAGATCGCAACCGACCTTCAGCTCACCACCCAACAACGCAGCATGATGGTGGCCACACCTATTCTGGCCGGTGCCGTATTGCGCTTTCTGATGGGCATCCTGGCCGACCGCACCTCGCCAAAAACCGCTGGCCTGATTGGCCAGGTGATTGTCATCGGCGCACTCTTTTGCGCCTGGCAACTGGGCATCCACAGCTATGAGCAAGCCCTGTTGTTAGGTATCTTCCTCGGCTTCGCCGGCGCCTCCTTCGCCGTGTCGCTACCCTTGGCCTCGCAGTGGTATCCGCCTGAGCACCAGGGTAAAGCCATGGGCATTGCGGGCGCCGGCAACTCCGGCACCGTGCTGGCCGCACTATTCGCCCCAGCATTGGCCACCGCCTACGGCTGGAACAACGTGTTTGGTCTGGCACTTATTCCGCTGATCCTGACCCTGGTGATCTTTGCCAGCGTGGCCCGCAACGCCCCTAACCGGCCACCAGTAAAAGCCTTGAGTGACTACCTTAAAGCCCTCGGCGACCGTGACAGCTGGTGGTTCATGTTTTTCTACAGCGTGACCTTCGGTGGTTTCCTCGGCCTGGCCAGCACCCTGCCCGGCTACTTCCATGACCAATATGGCTTCGATCCCGTCAAAGCCGGCTACTACACCGCCGCCTGCGTGTTTGCCGGCAGCCTGATGCGCCCACTCGGCGGCGCACTGGCCGACCGGATTGGCGGCATTCGCACCCTGTTGGTGGTTTACACCTTGGCCTCCCTGAGCATTTGCGCTGTTGGCTTTAACTTGCCGAGCGCTGCTGCAGCACTGGCCCTGTTCGTGATCGCCATGCTCTGCCTAGGCGCCGGCAACGGTGCGGTATTCCAACTGGTGCCACAGCGTTTTCGTAAAGAAATCGGCGTAATGACCGGCTTGATCGGCATGGCAGGCGGCATCGGTGGCTTCCTCTTGGCCGCTGGTCTCGGTGCGGTCAAGCAATCCACCGGCGACTACCAGCTGGGCCTGTGGATGTTTGCCAGCCTGGGGATTCTGGCCTGGATTGGTCTGTATGGCGTTAAGCTGCGCTGGAGAACCACTTGGGGTTCGGCGGCCGCAACCGTCGCCCGTGTCTAAGCTAAGCCGCACCTAAGTTGCCCGCGCCGGTTCCGCCGTCGCGGGCTTTTTGTTATTTGCTGTGAGAGCGCTGCATGAGCCTGCAACTGAGTTTTGGCGAAGCCACTGCCACCGGTCCACGGACGGAGAATCAGGACGCACTGCGCATCGTCACGCCCACGGCTGCCTTGGCGGCCAGCAAAGGTAGCCTGTTCGCCTTGGCCGATGGCGTTAGCCAATGCGCCGATGGCGGTTTGGCGGCGCGGGCAACCTTGCAGGCGCTGGCACTGGATTATTACGCAACCCCCGAAACCTGGGCGGTGGTGCAATCACTCGATCGCCTCTTAATCGCTCACAACCGCTGGCTGCAAGCCAACGGCGGCGGCCAGCCCTTACTGACCACCCTCACCGCCTTGGTGCTGCGTGGCCGGCGTTTCACCTTGGCACATGTGGGTGATTGTCGCGCCTACCGCTGGCACGCCGGCATACTCGAACGCCTGACCGAGGAGCATGTCTGGGAACAGCCGGGCATGCAGCATGTACTCAAGCGCGCCATGGGCCTCGATCAGCATTTGGTAGTCGACTATCTAGAAGGTGAACTGCAGGTCGGCGAAAGCTTTTTGCTGGTCTGCGATGGCATCTGGGCGGTGTTGGGCGATCTTGGCGTACAACGGATTCTGCAAGACGAACCGGATCCCAGCGCCGCCTGCCAAGCCCTGGTTTGCGCCGCTCACCTGGCCGGCAGTCAGGACAATGCCAGCGCCATGCTGGTGCGAATCGACAGTCTGCCGCAAAGCGCGCTGGCCGACACTCTGGCGCAGCTAGGGCACTGGCCCTTACCGCCGAAGTTGCGCGCTGGGCAAAGCTTTGAAGGCTGGACAGTTGAGGGGCTCGTCGCCGAATCACGCCAATCCTTTATGTACCGCGTGCGCGATGCGCAAGACCGTCACTGGCTGCTGAAAACCTTACCAGGCAACCGGCATGCCGATGAATTCGCCGGGCCGGCGTTGCTGCAGGAAGAATGGTTTCTGAAGCGCGTGGCCGGACGTTACTTTCCCGAAGCGCACCCACTGCCGCAACGCCAGCACCTGTATTACGTGCAGCGTGATTACAACGGCCAGAACCTTGCCGAACAATTTCGCCAGAGCGGCCCACTGGGCCTGCCACAATGGCTTGAGCTGGCACCGCGCTTGCTGCGCGCTGTCGGCATGCTGCACAGACGCAATATTTTGCACCGCGACATCAAACCCGAAAATCTATTGTGGGGCGAAGATGGCGAGTTGCGCGTACTGGATCTGGGCCTAGCCTATTGTCCTGGTCTGTCGCGCGATGAAGCTAATGCCCTGCCCGGCACGCCAAGTTACATCGCCCCGGAAAGCTTTGCCGGTGCCGCCCCCAGCGCTCGCCAAGACCTCTACGCCGCAGGCGTGACGCTGTATTACCTGCTCACCGGACACTATCCATACGGTGAAATTGAAGCTTTTCAGCATCCGCGTTTCGGCACGCCGACGGCGGCCAGCCGCTACCGCCCCGATCTGCCTCTGTGGCTGGATGAGTGCTTGAGTCGCGCCGTCGCGGCCAACCCCGAGGAGCGTTTCGAAACCGCCGAAGAATGCTTATTGTTGATTGAGCGCGGCGAACGTGAAGCCATCAGCAGCCGTCCGAGACCCTTACTAGAACGCGAGCCACTAAAGGTTTGGCGTGGCCTGGCCCTGCTCTCGCTGCTGTTGAATTTGCTGTTGCTAATAGTACTGATGCGCGGCTGAACTGCTGCCTGCTAAAACTGGCGGCAGTTCACTCTGATGAGGTTTTTTACTTAGAATCTAGCAACTGGTCTTGGAACCAACCCATTGCGGGTTGGCTCCAGTGCTCGACTAGGCTTCGATATGTACCGCAAACTTCTCTGGCAAGCTAACGACAGTTTGGAACTGACGGAAATCTTCACCCTCGGCATTGTCGACGAACTCAAAGTGAATGCTACCGCCCTCACGGGCCACAAAGTCCTGCACCGCATCCATGCCAACGCCGCGCCCAGAAACTTCGGTCACCGCCTCGGCAGTTGAGAAGCCCGCCTGAAAGATTACATTGGCAACCTCCTCGTCGCTGCTTTGCTCACCGTTAGGCAGCATGTTTTTCTCCAGCGCGATACGCCGAATACGCCCTAATGCCAAGCCTTTGCCATCATCGCCAAGGCGAATAGTGAACTGCCCGCCCTCGCTGCCCAGTTCAAGCTTGATATTGCCCGCCGCAGACTTGCCCTTAGCCGTGCGCACCTCGGCGGTTTCCAGACCGTGGTCCATCGAGTTACGCAGCAGGTGCATAAAGACGTTTTTAAGTATGCCGCTGACCTGACCGCGAACCACATAGCCATGCTCTTCGATGGCAATGATTGGCGCTTCTTTGCCCAGTTCAGCCGCCAAGGATGGCAAGGACTCAAACACCCCATCCAAAGTCTCACCGATATGCTCAGTGCCCAGCAATCGCAGCGTGCGTCTTACCGCTTTATGCGCTTCAACCAAATCATGCATGCTCGACATGTTGGCCGATTCGAGTTGCAGCAAGGTGTCGTGAATGTGCTCTTTGTCCACCATCAGGTAGCGTTCGACACTGCCACGCCGTCCCGGCCCTTTACGGCCCAAGGTAACCTCGTTGATCTTCTCGTACTTGGCCAGCAAATCAGCGACTGACTGCAGTTGCTCCAGCAAGGCGGCCTGGTTCCATTCAAGTTCAGGATTTTGCCGAAGGTCGTCGTAGGTCTGCTCCGCCTCATGCACCACGTTAGTGAGATGCTGCAGCGCGTAGGTTCGCGCATTACCTTTGATGGTGTGCATGTTGCGAAACAGCTGGGAAATAACATCGGTTTGCAGCGTGCCAGCGTTCTCGATAAGCGCCCGGTTCTCTTCGACAAACTGCGTCGAACCGGAGATAAACTCGTGAAACTTCTCCTGATTGACCGCCAGAATTTCACCAATAATTTCCAGCTCGCGTTTCTGTTCACCAGCCTCTGCGGCCAATTTGCGCAGCTCAGTCACATCGCGCACACAGAGCATCAAGCTGACAATCATGTCGTTGTCGTCGGTGATCGCCGACCAGCTCAGTTCAAGGCTTTTAACTCGACCATCCGCCATGGTCTTTTCGAACTCAGTGACCATCAGGTGTGAGTTGAACTCGAAGTTCATGATGTCTTCGCCGATGCAGGCGCCGCCAACAGCCTCAACCTGCGAGAGCGTATCGGCGCCCAGATTGGAGTTGGCGAACAGCAAGTCCATCACTTCGCGACCAGCGATCTGATTGGTTTCGAGGATAGTTTCCAGATAGGCAGAATATTCGGAGTGGATCAAACCACCATCGATGATGGTGAGAATCCCCTGCGGCATGTTCTGCAACATGGTTTGAATATCATTGGTCTTCTGGCGTAACTGCGCCGAACTCGCCTCAATCTTGGCGATCATGCCGTTAAAGGCCACGATGGTGACGCCGATTTCGTCGTGGGTTTGCACCTCTACGCGGCGGCTAAAGTCGTCGTTTTTCTCAATATCGCCAATCGCCTCAATCATTCGAGTGAGGGGTTTATGGATAGATCGCGACATCAAGATGCCGAACAGCAGCGAGAAGAAAATAATCCCCGCGGCCAAACCAATCATTTGCTTCTTCGATTGCTCAACGACTGCAATTGCATCATTGGAGGCTTTAACGCTGGCTTCACTCAGGTAGCGATACAGACCCGAGACGCCATCGGTCATGTAGGTTTCGCCGGTTTTAATGTCCCGCAAGAAACCTTCGTACTGGAACATTAATTTTTCATGGGTTGCCTTGTCGTGACGCGCAGACAACTCGACGAGTGGTGCATCGAGTTTTTTGTCAGCTTTTTCCCAGAGTTTTGAACTGTCGACCAAAGACTCCCAGAGTTGTTGCTCTTCTTCATCTTTTGGCAGTTTTTCGTAGCGTCCCCAGGCTTCTTTCAGGTCCAGCAGTACATCGTCACGATCCGCCTTCAAGCCTTCAAACAAACGGTACTCACCAGAAACGTCCTTATATTCCAAAACCGCTTTGTTGATGCCGCCCAACTTGAGCAGTGACCCCTGCATTTGACCAACGTTGAGCGCTGCCTGCAGCTTGGTTTCGCCGAGATAGGTAATGGTGGTCAAGGCGCGGTTCATACCGATGATGCCTAGCGCGCACATAAACGCCAGTCCAAGCGATGAGAGCGCCAAGGTAAGGCGCAGCTTGGTTTTTATCTGAATACCTTTTTTTATTTCCGAACCGGTTTTGGAGCTCATAGTGTCTCACTTATTATTTTGCGCATTTAATCGTGAACCTCACCCGCCCGCCGCAGCAGGTGGATGAGGTTGCGGTCAAAATTTACACAGCCAGCTTTTTGAACGTGGCTAT
>JAURXE010000227.1 GCA_030654635.1 Pseudomonas sp. | reverse complement strand
TGGGCCTGGTCGATGATGTGCGTTGGGCGGCCTTCTGCAGCAAACGCGAAGCCATCGAGCTGGAAGAACAGCGGCTGAAAAGCACCTGGGTGCGCCCCGGCACGCCTGAGGGCGATGCGATTGCCGAACGTTTCGGTACACCGCTGACCCACGAATACAATTTGCTCAACTTGCTGACCCGGCCAGAAATCGATTACGCGGGCCTCAGTGCAGTGACCGGTAGCCCGGCACTCGATCCGCAGGTAGCCGAACAGGTCGAGATCAAAACCAAATACGCCGGTTACATCGACCGTCAGCAGGACGAAATTGCTCGCTTGCGAGCCAGTGAGAACACCGCGCTGCCGGAGGATCTCGATTACGTCGGAATTTCCGGGTTGTCGAAAGAGATTCAGCACAAGCTCAGTCAGAGCCGTCCGCAGACACTTGGTCAGGCTTCAAGAATCCCTGGCGTTACGCCGGCGGCGATTTCGCTGTTGCTGATTCATCTTAAAAAACGCGGCGCAGGCCGGCAGTTGGAGCAGTGTTCCTGATGTCTTCGGTCACCCAGCAGCATGCCGATGAACTCAGCCAAGGCGCAAGCCAGCTCGGCGTCAGCCTAAGCCCGCTGCAGCACAGCCAGTTGTTGGCGTATCTGGCCTTGCTGATCAAGTGGAACAAAGCCTACAACCTGACCGCGGTGCGCAATCCCGATGAGATGGTTTCCCGGCATTTGCTTGACAGCCTGAGTCTGATGCCCTTTATCGACGGAGACACTTGGCTGGATGTGGGCAGTGGCGGCGGCATGCCGGGCATTCCGTTGGCGATTGTGTTCCCCGATAAGCAGTTCACTTTGCTCGACAGTAACGGCAAGAAAACCCGCTTTCTGACGCAAGTGAAGCTTGAACTCAAGCTCGCTAATGTTCAGGTGATCAACGCTCGGGTTGAGGCTTTGCAGCCAGAGCAGCCGTTTGCCGGCATCGTTTCCCGGGCATTCAGCAGTTTGGCGGATTTTGCCAACTGGACCCGCCACCTGGGCAGCCAGCACAGCCAGTGGCTGGCGATGAAAGGCTTGCATCCAACCGATGAGTTACAAGCCCTGCCCAGTGATTTCAGTCTGCAGGGTGAGCACGCCCTGGCGGTTCCAGGTTGCCAAGGCCAGCGTCATCTGCTGATACTGCGCCGCACGTTATGACCGGGGAAGCAGGCAGCCATGGCTAAGGTATTTGCAATCGCCAATCAGAAGGGCGGGGTCGGCAAGACCACCACCTGCATCAACTTGGCCGCCTCCTTGGTGGCAACCAAGCGCCGCGTGTTGCTGATTGACCTTGACCCGCAAGGCAACGCCACCATGGGCAGTGGCATCGACAAGCATGGCCTGGAGCACTCGATTTACGATGTGCTGATCGGTGAATGCACCATCGCCGATGCCATGCAGGTCTCGGAGCATGGCGGCTACAAGTTACTGCCGGCCAACCGTGACCTGACCGCAGCCGAAGTTGGCTTGCTGGAAATGAACATGAAGGAAAGTCGCCTGCGCAACGCCTTGGCGCCGATCCGCGACAATTACGACTACATCCTGATCGACTGCCCGCCGGCTCTGAGCATGTTGACGGTGAATGCCTTGGTGGCGGCCGATGGGGTGATTATCCCGATGCAGTGCGAGTACTACGCGCTGGAGGGCTTGTCGGATCTGGTCAATACCGTGCAGCGGATTACCGCACTGCTCAACCCTACGCTGAAAATCGAGGGCTTGTTGCGGACCATGTACGATCCGCGGATTAGCCTGACCAACGATGTTTCCAATCAGCTGAAAGAGCATTTCGCCGATCAGCTGTATCAGACCGTTATCCCGCGCAATGTGCGTTTGGCTGAAGCCCCCAGCTTCGGTATGCCGGCATTGGTCTACGACAAGCAGTCGCGTGGTGCTATCGCCTACTTGGCCCTGGCTGGCGAGCTGGTTCGTCGCCAGCGTGCCAGCGCTAAACCCGCAACCGTCTAAGGAATTCGCATGGCCGTGAAAAAACGAGGTCTGGGACGAGGCTTGGATGCCCTGTTGGGGAGCACCAGTGTCGCGAGTCTGGAAGAACAGGCACTAAAGGCCGACAGCCGAGAATTTCAGTACCTGCCGTTGGACTTGGTCCAGCGTGGCAAGTACCAGCCGCGCCGCGACATGGACCCGGCAGCACTGGAAGAGTTGGCTCAATCGATCAAAGCCCAAGGTGTCATGCAACCGATAGTGGTGCGCCCGATTGCCAATGGTCGTTTTGAAATTATCGCTGGTGAGCGGCGCTGGCGTGCCAGTCAGCAAGCCGGGCTTGAGACTATCCCGGCGATGGTCCGTGAAGTACCCGATCAAGCCGCGATAGCCATGGCTTTGATTGAGAACATCCAGCGTGAAGACCTTAATCCGATCGAAGAAGCTGTTGCTTTGCAGCGTTTGCAGCAAGAGTTTCAGCTGACTCAGCAACAGGTTGCTGAGGCTGTGGGTAAGTCCAGGGTTACCATTACTAATTTACTGCGTTTGATCGCCCTGCCTGAAGAGATCAAAACACTGCTGTCCCACGGCGATCTGGAAATGGGTCATGCCCGTGCCTTGCTCGGTTTGCCGGCGGTGCAACAGGTTGAAGGGGCGCGACACGTTGTCGCACGCGGCCTTACGGTACGGCAAACCGAGGCCCTGGTACGTCAGTGGTTGAACACTAAAGAGCAGCCGCCGATTGAGGCAAAAATAGATCCGGATATCAGTCGCTTAGAACAGCGCCTAGCAGAGAAACTGGGGGCTTCAGTGCAGATTAAGCATGGCCAGAAAGGTCGTGGCCAGTTAGTGATCAAGTACAGTTCACTGGATGAATTACAGGGCGTTCTGGCACACATACGTTGAATCACTTTGGGTGGCGACGTATGGTCGGAAATCCCAGCTAAAGGTTGAACCCAAAAGCCTCGGACCCTATAATTCGCGCGCTTTTTGTCGGCACAAAATATGCCAAGTTGTTTGAGTTAAGGTGGCCGACGCCAGGGGTAAGTAAGATGAATGCGCGCACGTCACACAGCACAGCATTTCATAAATTACCGGTGTTTCCGGTCTTGCTGACTCAATTAGTTGTACTACTGTTAGCTGCTGCCACATTGTTTGGCTGGCGTGGCGCGGTAGAAAGTTATTCAGGTTTGTGCGGGGGCTTGATTGCTTGGCTCCCGAATCTGTATTTCGCCCACAAGGCGTTTCGCTTTAGCGGAGCACGGGCGGCCCAAGCGATAATCCGGTCTTTTTATGCCGGTGAAGCTGGCAAGTTAATTCTGACGGCAGTGCTTTTTGCACTGACGTTTGCAGGGGTAAAACCACTGAGTGCGCTGGCTGTTTTTGGCGTGTTTGTGCTGACCCAGTCGGTCAGCTGGTTTTCACCCTTGTTGATCAGAGCAAAACATTCGAGACCTTAGAGCGTTTGAGGCAACCATGGCAGCAGAAACCGCTTCGGGCTATATCCAGCATCACTTACAGAACCTGACTTTTGGGCGTCTGGCCAGTGGTGATTGGGGCTTCGCCCACACCGCCGCACAAGCAAAAGAAATGGGCTTTTGGGCATTCCACGTCGATACCCTCGGCTGGTCTGTTGCATTGGGTCTGATCTTTATCCTGATTTTCCGCCTTGCCGCAAGGAAAGCTACCTCGGGTCAACCGGGTGCGCTGCAAAACTTTGTTGAGGTGATGGTCGATTTCGTTGACGGCAGCGTCAAAGACACCTTCCATGCCCGCAACCCACTCATCGCACCGCTGGCCCTGACGATTTTTGTCTGGATCTTCATGATGAACGCGATTGACCTCGTGCCAGTGGATTGGATTCCTCAATTTGCAGCCTGGGTTACTGGCGATAAGCACATGTTCTTCCGCGCTGTGCCAACCACAGATCCAAACGCGACCTTGGGCATGGCCCTGTCGGTGTTTGCACTGATCATTTTCTACAGCATCAAGGTCAAGGGTATCGGCGGTTTCATCGGCGAACTCACCCTGCACCCGTTCAGCAGCAACAACTTGGCGGTCAAGATTATTCTGATTCCGCTGAACTTCCTGCTTGAGTTTGTGACCTTGGTTGCCAAGCCTATTTCTCTGGCACTGCGTCTGTTTGGCAACATGTATGCCGGCGAACTGGTGTTTATCCTGATTGCGGTGATGTTCGGCAGTGGCTTGCTCTGGCTTAGCGGCCTGGGCGTAGTGCTGCAATGGGCGTGGGCAGTGTTCCACATCCTGATCATCACCCTGCAAGCGTTCATCTTCATGATGCTGACCATCGTTTACTTGGCCATGGCTCACGAAGATAACCATTAATAGCGTCTAACGCCGTTAATGACCTCTCCTAGGGAGAGGGGCCCGCAAGGGTCGAGAGACTGAATTTGCTGCACCGTTTTACCGCTTTATCAAAACCTTTAACCAATACGACGTAAAAAGTCGGGAGGAAAGATGGAAACTGTAGTTGGTCTAACCGCGATCGCCGTTGCACTGCTGATTGGCCTGGGTGCCTTAGGTACCGCTATTGGCTTTGGCCTGTTGGGTGGCAAGTTCCTGGAAGGCGCCGCGCGTCAACCAGAAATGGTCCCAATGCTGCAAGTTAAAATGTTCATCGTTGCCGGTCTGCTCGACGCCGTAACCATGATCGGTGTTGGTATCGCATTGTTCTTCACCTTTGCTAACCCGTTCTTGGCACAAGTTACCCAGTAAATCTCGCTTTGAGATTTACGGACAACGAACGAGTGAGGTGTTGGCGTGAACATTAATGCAACCCTGATTGGTCAGTCCGTTGCGTTCTTCATCTTTGTCATGTTCTGCATGAAGTTTGTATGGCCTCCGGTCATTACAGCAATGCGTGAACGGCAAAAGAAGATCGCCGATGGTCTTGACGCTGCCAGCCGCGCTACTCGCGATCTGGAACTGGCTCACGAAAAAGTGGGTCAGCAACTGCGCGAAGCAAAAACGCAGGCAGCTGAAATCATCGAGCAAGCCAAGAAACGCGGCACTCAGTTAGTAGACGAAGCCCGTGATCAGGCTCGCGTTGAAGCTGAACGTGTGAAGGCTCAGGCTCAGGCCGAAATCGAGCAGGAACTTAACGGTGTCAAAGACGCCTTGCGCGCCCAATTGGGTAGCCTGGCAGTCAGCGGTGCTGAGAAGATTCTGAGCGCGACTATCGACCAGAACGCTCATGCGGAGCTAGTTGCGAAACTGGCAGCCGAAATTTAAGCGAGGGCTATCATGGCAGAATTGACCACGTTGGCCCGACCTTACGCTAAAGCTGCTTTTGAGTACGCTCAAGCCAATCAGCAATTGACCCAATGGTCTGAGCTGCTTGGTTTGGCTGGCGCGGTGTCGCAAGACGCCACGGTTCAGCGCGTACTCAAAGCACCGCGTTTGACGAGTACAGATAAGGCCACCACCTTTATTGAGGTGTGTGGTGACAAGTTCAGCACCCAGGTGCGTAACTTCCTAACCATCGTTTCGGAAAACAACCGTTTGGAGTTGTTGCCTGAAATCGCCGCATTGTTCGATCTGTATAAAGCAGAGCAAGAGCATTCGGTTGATGTGGACGTTACCAGTGCCTTTGCGCTGAACGATGAACAGCAAGACAAACTCGCCAAGGTTCTCAGTGCACGACTCGGTCGTGAAGTGCGTCTGCACGCTGCGGAGGATGCCAGCCTAATAGGTGGCGTCGTAATCCGCGCCGGCGACTTGGTTATCGATGGCTCAGTTCGCGGCAAACTCGCGAAATTGGCCGAAGCATTGAAATCTTGAGTTTGAAGGGGCAGCAGAGCAATGCAGCAACTCAATCCTTCCGAAATAAGTGAAATCATCAAGGCTCGCATCGAGAAACTCGATGTAAGTTCCCAAGCCCGCAACGAAGGCACTATCGTCAGCGTATCTGACGGTATTGTGCGGATTCACGGTCTCGCCGACGTAATGTACGGCGAAATGATCGAGTTCCCGGGTGGCGTCTACGGTATGGCCATGAACCTTGAGCGCGACTCTGTCGGCGCTGTGGTTCTAGGTGCTTACCAGTCGCTGGCTGAAGGCATGAGTGCCAAGTGCACCGGCCGCGTTCTAGAAGTACCGGTTGGTCCGGAACTGCTGGGTCGCGTAGTCGATGCTCTGGGTAATCCTGTCGACGGTAAAGGCCCTCTGAACAACGTCGCTACCGACGCGGTTGAGAAGGTTGCTCCGGGCGTGATCTGGCGTAAGTCGGTCGACCAACCTGTGCAAACAGGTTACAAGGCCGTTGATGCCATGATCCCGGTTGGCCGTGGTCAGCGTGAATTGATCATCGGCGACCGTCAGATCGGTAAAACCGCTCTGGCGATCGATGCGATCATCAACCAGAAGAACAGCGGGATTTTCTGCGTTTACGTAGCTATCGGTCAGAAGCAATCGACGATCGCTAACGTAGTGCGCAAGCTCGAAGAAAACGGCGCGTTGGCTAACACCATCATCGTTGCTGCCAGTGCTTCCGAATCTGCTGCGCTGCAATTTATTGCACCGTACGCCGGTTGCACCATGGGCGAGTACTTCCGTGACCGCGGTGAAGACGCGCTGATCGTTTATGACGATCTGTCCAAGCAAGCAGTGGCTTACCGCCAGATTTCTCTGCTGCTGCGCCGTCCACCAGGCCGTGAAGCTTACCCAGGCGACGTGTTCTATCTCCACAGCCGTCTATTGGAGCGCGCATCGCGTGTGTCCGAAGAGTACGTTGAGAAGTTCACCAACGGCGCTGTGACTGGTAAAACCGGTTCCTTGACCGCATTGCCGATCATCGAAACCCAAGCTGGCGACGTTTCCGCGTTCGTTCCGACCAACGTGATTTCGATCACTGACGGTCAGATCTTCCTGGAATCGGCTATGTTCAACTCCGGCATTCGTCCGGCTGTGAATGCTGGTGTTTCGGTATCCCGTGTGGGTGGTGCTGCGCAGACCAAGATCATCAAGAAGCTTTCCGGTGGTATCCGTACCGCTCTGGC
>JAURXE010000218.1 GCA_030654635.1 Pseudomonas sp. | reverse complement strand
CCGCGCCAGCTGGGCGCCGCAATCTTTCCCCATCACACTCATGCCTTGGCTTCTCGCTCAAGCAAGGCGCGCTTGCGCTCGATGCCCCAGCGATAACCGGACAGCCCGCCATCGTTGCGCACCACCCGGTGACAGGGAATGGCGACCGCCAAGGCATTGGCCGCGCACGCCTGGGCCACGGCGCGAGCCGACTTGGGCGCGCCAATCAATTGCGCCAGGCCCGAATAGCTGACGGTGGTGCCCAGCGGAATTTCGCGCAGGGCCTGCCAGACCCGCTGCTGAAACAGCGTGCCGCGCACATCCAGCGGCAGATCCAGACCCAGCTGCGGCGCCTCGACAAAGCCCACCACGGTAGCCACCTGCTGCTCAAAATCGGAATCGCCGCCGATCAGTTCGGCGCGGGGAAAACGCCGCTGCAGATCATTGAGCAACTCATCCGGCTCATCCCCCATAAGGATGGCGCACACACCGCGCTCACTGCTGGCCACCAGAATCGCGCCCAAGGAGCATTGGCCAACGGCAAAGCGGATCTGCGTGTTGGCGCCACCGGCCCGGTAGCGCTTGGCGGACATGCCCAGCACCTCGTCGGCCTGGGCGTAGAAACGGCTATTGGCCTGGTAGCCCGCCGCATAAATCGCCTCGGTGACGCTGCTCCCCGCACCCAGTTGCTCGCGGACTTTGTGCGCCCGCTGGGCCGTGGCGTAGGCTTTGGGCGTGACCCCGGTCAGCGCCTTGAACAGGCGTTGCAGGTGGTAGCTGCTCATGTTCGCCCGTTGCGCCAACTCGGCCAGGCTGGGTGCGGTCTCGGCGCTGTCGATCTGCCGGCACAGCTCGGCAATCAGCGCCCCGTGGCGCTCACTCAGCGGTGGCTGCTCGGGTTTGCAGCGCTGGCAGGGGCGAAACCCGGCCTGTTCGGCTTGCTCAGTGGTTGCATAAAAGCTGACGTGTTGCGCCTTGGCCGTGCGGGCACCGCACGAGGGCCGGCAGTAAACCCCGGTGCTGCTGACCCCGTAGACGAACTGCCCATCCGCGCTGCCATCGCGCGCCACGACAGCCGCCCAACGTGGATCGGCGCTGGTCTGGCTGGCGCGCAGCTCGGTTGATTCAGACATTTACTCGCCTCCTCTGCCGCTTGATTGACTCGCAGTTTAAGCCGCACCACAGCGGCAAACACCCCGATACTTGCGGTTGAATTTGGCGTCACATGGAAAGCTGCTAGGCGCCGCTTTCCACCACCCGATAGCAAGGCACATAGGCCGCGCCGCCGGGCATTTTCATCCGGTGTTGGGCGACAAAGGCTTGCAACAACTGATCCAGCGGTTGCATCACCGCTGCCTCGCCATGGATCTCGTAGCAGCCGTGTTCCTCGATCAGGCGGATGCCCTTGTCCTTGACGTTACCGGCAACAATGCCAGAAAAAGCCCGACGCAGATTGGCCGCCAATTCATGCGGCGGTAAGTCCCGGCTAAGCTGCAACGCCGCCATATTGGCGTGGGTGGGATCGAAGGGGCGCTGAAAGCTCTCGTCAATTTTCAGCAGCCAGTTGAAATGAAAGGCGTCGTTGCGCTCACGGCGGAAATCTTTGACCTGTTGCAAGCCATCAGCCATCTGCCGGGCCACCTGCGCCGGATCATTGATGATGATTTGGTAAAGGTCCTGAGCGGCCTCGCCCAGGGTTGCGCCCACAAAGGTGTGCAACTGCTGCAAGTAGCCCGTGGCGCTCTTGGGTCCGGTCAGGACCAATGGAAATGGCACGCCCTGGTTATCCGGGTGCATAAGGATACCAAGCAGATAGAGAAACTCCTCGGCAGTACCGGCGCCACCCGGGAAGATCACGATGCCGTGGCCAACCCGCACAAACGCCTCCAGGCGTTTCTCGATATCCGGCAGAATCACCAGCTCGTTGACGATCGGGTTGGGCGCCTCGGCCGCGATTATGCCGGGCTCAGTCAGCCCCAGGTACCGCCCACCACTCAGACGCTGCTTGGCGTGGCCGATGGTGGCGCCTTTCATTGGCCCCTTCATCACCCCAGGTCCGCAACCGGTGCAGATATCCAGCTTGCGCAGGCCCAGTTCGTGGCCAACTTTCTTGGTGTATTTGTATTCTTCGGTGCTGATCGAATGGCCGCCCCAGCACACCACAATTTTTGGCTCGACGCCGGGACGCAGGGTGCGAGCGTTACGCAGCAGATGGAAGACGTAGTCGGTGATGCCCTGAGAGCTCTGTAAATCGATGCGATGGCTATCGAGCTCGTTCTCGGTATAGACGATGTCACGCAGGGCGCTGAACAGCATCTCGCGGGTGCTGGCGATCATCTCACCATCGACAAAGGCATCCGCCGGGGCATTGCACAGCTCCAGGCGCACGCCGCGATCCTGCTGGTGAATGCGCACCTCAAAACTCTCATAGGCCGCCAGAATGGTCTTGGCATTGTCGCTGTGCGAGCCGGTATTGAGGATCGCCAGGGCGCATTGGCGAAACAGCCGGTAAATACCATCCGAGCCGGCTTCGCTGAGTTGCTGTACTTCGCGGTGGGACAGGGTTTCCAGGCTGCCCTTGGGGCTAACTTGGGCGTTGATAACATGTC
>JAURXE010000216.1 GCA_030654635.1 Pseudomonas sp. | reverse complement strand
TGGGCGAAGGTGGCGTCATAGCAGGTCAGCATGGCGATTTTCTCACCGCTCTGCTTGAGGCTTTGCAGGGTGGTCAGGGTAACGTCAGACATGGAAAGCGTCCTCTTCTGCGCAGGCGCAGGGCAACGGGATGCCTATAGTCCTGATGGCACGCCGGGAAGTCAATTGTAGGTGTTACCGAGTTGTTACTGGCGTTACCGCGTGTGGGGGTAAGTCCAGAGCGGCACTGTTGCTCAATTTCTCGAGGCCGACGAAGGGGCAGGCGGCGAGCAAGTCATCCAACTGGCGACCATCGGGCAGGCGCAGATGGCCGGCAATTTCGGCCAAGGGATAGAGCACAAAGGTGCGCGCCTGTAGATGGTAATGCGGCACGCGCAGGCGCGGCTGATCCAGCAGGCGTTGGCCAAACAACAGGATATCCAGGTCCAGGGTGCGCGGTCCCCAGCGTTCGGCTTTGCGTACGCGGCCCTGATTCAGTTCAATCTGTTGCAGGGCGTCAAGCAGCTCAAGGGGCGCTAGGGCGCAATTGAGTAATGCCACGGCATTGACGTAACGTGGCTGATCGGCGGGGCCGAGTGGGTCGCTGGCATAAAATGAGGAGACGGCGCGCACTTGCGTGTGCGGCAACTGGGCTAGGGCTAGCAGCGCCTCACGCAGTTGCTCAAGTGGCTCGGCGAGGTTGCTACCCAGGCCGATATAAACCGCCTCAGTCATTCGCGGAAGGTGCGTCGCCGCCAGGCCCGCGACGCTTGCGATTGCCGCCGCGGCGTTTTTTCCGCGCCGGCGCCGCGCCGTCTTCCGGCTTGGCGACCAGGTTGCGGATCATGTTGCGCCGCTCGCTGTCGTTGACTTCTTGGTAGTCGGTCCACCAGTCGCCCAGGCCGCCGGTCTGTTCGCCGGCGTCTTCACGCAGCAAGAGGAAATCGTAGCCGGCACGGAAACGCGGGTTCTCCAGCAACAAGTCGGCGCGCTTGCCTTGGCGGCGCGGCAGGCGCTCTTGCATGTCCCAGATTTCGCGAATCGGGATGCTGAAGCGTTTGGGAATGGCAATCCGTTGGCATTGCTCGGCAATCAACTGGTGCGCCGCTTCGTGCATGGCCGGGATCGCTGGCATGCCGCCGTTCTGCAGCTCGATAACCCGCGCCGGTAACGCCGGCCAGAGCAGGGCGGCAAACAGAAACGCTGGGGTCACGGTTTTGCCTTGCTGGATGCGCGCGTCGGTGCTGGCCAGTGCCAGGCGAATCAGCTCGCCGGCGTACTCCGGGTCGCGCTTGAGGGCGCGGGCCGTGGCGGGGAATAGTGGTGCCAGCAGCTCATGCTCGACCAGCAGCTCAAAGGTGCGCTCGGCCTGACCGGCCAGCAGCAGCTTGAGCACTTCGTCAAACAAGCGGGCCGAGGGGATTTCCCGTAACAAGGGCGCCAGCTGAGCAATGGGTGCGGCGCTGTGCTGTTCTATATCGAAATCGAGTTTGGCGGCAAAGCGCACGGCACGCAGCATCCGCACCGGGTCTTCTTTATAACGTTGCTGCGGGTCGCCGATCAGCCGTACCAGGCGGTTCTGAATGTCGTGGACGCCGTTGGCGTAGTCGAGAATGCGTTCGCAACTGGCGTCTAGGTACAGGGCGTTGATGGTGAAGTCGCGGCGCTGTGCATCGTCTTCCAAGGTGCCGTATACGTTGTCGCGCAGAATCCGGCCGCTTTCATGGTGCGAAGACTGGTTGCTGTCGTGGTCGTCATCGTCATCGCAGATTGCGTGGTTGGCGCGGAAAGTCGCCACTTCGATAATTTCGCGGCCAAAGTGCACATGCACCAGTTTGAATCTGCGACCAATCACCCGGGCGTTACGAAACTCGGCGCGCACCTGTTCTGGGGTAGCGCTGGTGGCAACGTCAAAATCTTTGGGATTTATATTGAGCAGCAGGTCGCGTACGCAACCGCCGACCAGATAAGCCTGGTAACCGGCCTGTTGCAGGCGGTCGACCACACTGACCGC
>JAURXE010000210.1 GCA_030654635.1 Pseudomonas sp. | reverse complement strand
CCGAGTCTGGGCCTGCAACGCCCTGGAGACCATGGGCCGCGATTACCGCGTGGCCTACACCAGCCCCAGCCTGTCGGCGATCATGGCGGTGGTCGGCGCGGGCCTGGCGGTCACCGCGCAACTGCGCAGCCTGATCACCCCGGACCTGCGCATCCTCGGCGAGGCCGAAGGCCTGCCCGAACTGCCCAGCTGCAGCATCGTGCTGCTGCGCAATCCCGGCAGCCATTCGCCGGTCACCGAAACCCTGGCCGAGCATATCGCCGAGGGCTTTCGGCTCTGAACCCGGCGTAGCACCTGCGCCTTTCGCAGACATAAAAAAGCCCGACGCTAAGGTCGGGCTGTTTTTACTCGCGATTAACGCCGGATGTTAAACCGGTGCTTTAGCACGGGCTTTGTAGTCGCCGGTGCGGGTGTCGATTTCGATCCAGTCGTCGATATTGCAGAAATCCGCAACCTTAACTTCTGTACCGTTAGACAGCTTGGCTGGCTTCATCACTTTGCCCGAGGTGTCGCCGCGTGCGGAACCTTCGGTGTAGGTGATCTGGCGAACGATGGTGGTTGGCAGATCAACCGAAACCACTTTGCCTTCGAAGAACACGGCTTCGCAGATGTCGTTCATGCCATCAACGATGAACGGCAGTACGCTTTCCAGGTCGTCGGCGTTGAGTTCGTATTGGTTGAACTCTTCGTCCATGAACACGTAGTTCGGCTCGCTCGCGTAGGAGTAAGTCACGTTAACGCGTTCGAGGGTTACTGGCTCGAGCTTGTCGTCGGCCTTGTACACAGTCTCGGTGGAAGAACCGGTCAACAAGTTCTTCAGTTTCATTTTAACGATGGCGCTGTTACGGCCGGATTTGGTGAACTCGGCCTTCTGGATAAGCCAAGGTTGGCCGTCGATCAGGGCCACACTGTTGGGCTTCATTTCTTGTGCGGTTTTCATACTAATGTCCGGATATGGATGGAAAGACAGAATTCTTCGCCGCGTATCATAGCCAATTTCGGTAAAACTGCGCCAGCGCCGCGGCAAGATCTGTCTGCTCCGCCTGCTGCG
>JAURXE010000196.1 GCA_030654635.1 Pseudomonas sp. | reverse complement strand
TAAGCACATTCGTCAGGCTGCGTTGAATACTGTCGATCAGCAAGGCAATCAGCAAGATCAGTCCGATCATCAGCCCTTGGACCCACTGCACCTGGCTTTGAATGCGTCCATGCTCGGCGCGTACCACCGGTTCCAGGGCGGCCAGGGCCTGCTGCAGGGCTACGACCTTGGCTTGGGTGCTGATGGCCAGTTGTTGGCGTTGCTCGATCAGCACACTGGTGCGGGCCAGCTCTGCCGGGTAGCGCTGCAGCAAGCTGCCGAGTTCACGCTTGAGGGCGATGCCCTGATCTTCGGCGACGTGCTGCTCGACCTCGGCGTCCAGGCCCAGCAGTGCGCCAAAGCTTTCGTTGCTCGACTCCTGGCTGGCAGTTACACCAAGCAACGGCAGGGCGTTCAGTCGCTCGACCTGGACACTGAGCAGTCCTAGCTCGCGCTCCACTTCAGGGCGCAACTCACTGCGCCCGCTGCTGACCAGTTTGCCGCGGGCATGACTTAGGCGAGTCAGGTGCTGGGCGGTTTGCAATAACGGCGCTCGGTATTCGGCGCCGCCACTGCTGGCCTGGTCGGCGTACTGACTGAGCAACTGCAGGTGGTCGGCCATCTCTCGCTCGGCTTGCAACAACAAGGCTTGCGGGTCACCGGCCAGTTTGCCGGCGGCGAGCAGTTGGTTGCCGGTGAACTCGCGCAACTCGCTCAGGCTCGGGCGCAGTTGCTCGCCGAGTTGCGGTGGTAATGCGTTGAGTTGTTGCTCCAGATTGTCGATGGCCTGGCTGGCTGCGCTATGGCGCAAGGCATCGCCGCTGGCGAGGTAGTCCTGAATGTTCTGTGCTACCTCATGCTGAAAATCTTGCGCCAGGCTTAGGTAACGGTCCATCAGCACGTAGGGGCGTTCGAGCGCCCGTTGTGACCACCAAAGCGTGACGCCAAGACCGAGACACACGCTGATCAGCAACAGGGTATTCAGGTTGGTCAGTTGTTTGAGGCGCATGCTGAACCCGCTAGGCGAAGTGGCGTAATGCCAGCAACTATATTGCGGTTTTGTTGCAGCTTTATGACGGTGGATCGCTACTTGGCGGGGAAAACGGCGCTGCGATTGCGTCCGGCGTGCTTGGCGCTGTAGAGCGCTTGATCGGCGTGCTTGGAGAGGCTTTTGCCGTCGTCGTTGTCGGTCAACTCGGCGATGCCGCAGCTGAAGGTGCAGGACAAGTCCTGCGGGTAGGCGGGGTGCAATATCTCGGCAAAGCGCTGGCGAATATCCTCTAACACCACCAAGGCCGTGGCGGCGTCGGTGTCAGGCAGCACCACGGCAAATTCTTCGCCACCGTAACGGCCGATATGGTCGGATTTGCGTAGCCGCTGTTTAAGAAATACTGCCAGGCTTTTAATCACCCGGTCGCCCATGGGGTGACCGTAGGTGTCGTTAACTTTTTTGAAAAAGTCGATGTCGAGCATGGCAAAACTTAGCGGCTGCTCGGTGCGCCGGGCGCGGCTGCGGGCATCGTCGAGCAACTGTAAAATATGGGTGTGGTTGTACAGCCCGGTCAGGCTGTCGCGGACCATTCGCGCGTGCAGGTGGCGCGCCCGGGCAGCGCGCTGGCGCACGGTGGCGATCAGGTGGCGCGGCTTGATCGGTTTGGTTAAAAAGTCGTCGCCGCCTTCGCCCATGGCGTCGAGCTGCTTGTCCAGATCATCTTCGGCGGACAGGTAAATAATCGGCACGCTGACGTAGCGGTCGTTGTGACGGATCACCTTGGCCAGTTCGGTGCCACTGCAGTCGGGCATGTACATGTCGAGGATGATCAGGTCGGGCTGAAACTCGGTCAGCTCGCTCATCGCCCG
>JAURXE010000423.1 GCA_030654635.1 Pseudomonas sp. | reverse complement strand
GCGACGCCTTGGCCGTTGTAGCGGGCGGCATAGCCCTGCAAACCACTCGGTGCGTCGAAGCGCTCGATAATTTCGGCACCCCGCGCTTCGACAGCCTTGATGGCGGCCGGCCACTCCTGGGCCTGTGCCAGCGGCATTGCTAGCAGCGCGGAGAACAGTGCTTTCAGGTGGATTGGTCTCAGCATGGTTATTGATCCTTCTTTAGTAGTTCAAGCGCGCGAGCCAGGCTGGCGCGGGATAGTTCGCCCAAGTGGCTGCCAGCCTGGCGACCCTCGGCGTCATAGAACAGCGTGCTGGGCAAGGCCCTGGAACCAACGTGCTGGCCTAGTCGGGCGCCGCTGTCGAGCAGCACGTTGTCCAGCCCTAAGGCTTCGGCCGCCAGGTATTGGCTAACCACATCCGAGTCTTCGCCCTGGTTGACGAACAGGATGGTCAGTTCTGGATGGTTGCGTTGCGCTTCGGCCAATACCGGCATTTCACGGCGGCACGGCGGGCACCAGGTGGCCCAGAGATTGACCACCAAGGGCTTGCCGGCATAGTCCTCAAGCGCCACCGAGGCACCATTACTGTCTCTGAAGGACAGCGGCGGCAGGCGGGTGCCTTGCTCAAGTGCATGCAGGGTCAGGCTGCCCAGGCCCCAGCTCAGCAGGCCGACGGCCAATGCACACGCCAGCGGTTTTCTGATGCCGTGTGTGCGCCAGGCTTGCCAGGCACCTAGCAGCAGGGCGGCCAACACACCGGGCCAGGCGATAAAGCCACCGTCACGGATATCCAGTGCCTGCCAGGGTTGCTCGTGGTAGTGCTCGAAGTAGGCGGCGACGAATGCCAGCCGGGCGACCAACAGGGCCACCAGCAACAAGCGAAACAGCTGCTTCTCGGGGTTTACCGCGCTGCGTCGGCCGATGTACCAGCCGGTAAGAGTCGCCAACAACAGGCTAAGCATCAGCAACACATGGGCGGTGTTGAGTGCCAGCGGCCCGATATTGATTGTCAGCATTAACCACGCTCCTGGGTGTTGGTCCATATCTGTAGAAACTGCTCGGCATCCACCGCGCCAGTGATGCGTTGCGAGCGGCGCTCCTCACCGTTCGGGCCGATCCACAGGAGGGTCGGTGGGCCGAGTACCTGAAAACGGTTGAGCAACGCCCGGCTCGCCGCGTTGCTTTCGGTCACGTCGGGGCGTAGCACGCGCACGTCTTGCAGACTGGCCTGTACTGCAGGGTTAGCAAACACGGTTTTCTCCATGATTTTGCAGGACACACACCAGTCCGCGTAGTAATCAACCAGCACCCACTGCCCTTGAGCCTTGGCTGCGGCCAGCTCGCGCTCCAGCGCGGCCGGTTCGTTCAGGTCGATAAAGTGCTGTTCGCTCGGCGCAGCGGCAACGCTGGTGCCGGCATACACCTTGAGCGGCTGCAGAGGGTCGTCGGCGCCACCGGCGGCGCCCAACAGCATCGCCATCCCCCAGAGCCCCAGTAGTGCGCCCGCAGCCTTGCTCAAGCTGGCGTGCTGCGGCACCTGACGCGCCAGTTGCAGCAGGGCACTGGCCAGCAGAATCAGCAGTGCACCCCATAGGCCGAGCCAGATCGGTTCAGCCAGCAGCGGCCGGATCACCAGCAGCGCCGTGACTAGGAAGAGGAAGCCGAATACCACCTTGACTCGATTCATCCACGCGCCGGGCTTCGGCAGGAAGCGATTGCCGAGGGTGACCAGCAACACCAGCGGCGTACCGATACCCAGGCCCAGGGCAAACAACACCAGGCCGCCGTGCAACGCATCGCCACTTTGCGCGATAAACAGTAATGCTGCGGCCAGTGGTGCGGTCATGCACGGCCCGACCAACAGGCCGGAAAACAAGCCGAGCATGCTGGCACCGACCAGACTGCCGCCTTGCTGCTTGCGCCCGGCGTTTTCCAGGCGGTCACGCAGGGCCGCCGGCAACTGCAACTCAAACAAGCCGAACATCGGCAAGGCCAGCAGCACAAACAGCGCGGCGAAGCTGGCCAGCAACCAGGGTTGCTGCAGCAGGCCTTGCAGGTTGGCGCCCATCAGTGCGGCGACCACGCCCAGCGCGGCATAGACCAGCGCCATGCTGATTACATAGGCCGACGCCAGTGCCAGCCCGCGGCGCGGCGAGGCCCCGCTGCCCACCACAATGCCGGAGAGAATCGGCAGCATCGGCAGCGAGCAGGGGGCAAGGGCCAGCAACAGCCCCAGGCCGAAGAACAGCAGCAGGCTCAAGGCCAAGGTTTGCTTTTGCAGGCCGCCGACAAGGGCTTCATCCTCAGCCAGCGTCGCGTCCTGTGCGGTCAGCAAGCCGGCCCCAGACAGATCTAACTGCCGGGTCTGTGGCGGATAGCAGAGCCCCGCATCGGCGCAGCCTTGCCAGCTAACCTGCACGTTGCTGGTGTCGCCGGCGGGCAGGAGAACCTCGAGGCGCTCGCGATAAATCTGCGAATCGCCGAAGAACTCATCTTTATAGGGCAGCCCCGCTGGCAGCTCAGGCTCAACCCCGGCCGGCAGGCCGCTGAACTGCAATCGATGCTGGTAGAGGTAGTAGCCGGGTGCGATGTCCCAGCGCAGCAGGGTTTCACCATTGGCCTGCGGCTCGATAATCAGGTCAAACGCCTGCTCAACTGATAGGAACTCAGCCTGCTGGGCGTTGCCCACCAGCAGTGGATTGGCTGAAAGGCTGGCGGCCTGTGCCGGCTGCAGTAACCAGGCCCACATCAAAGAAAAAAGCAGGAACGTCCGCATGCATAACCACGTCTGTGAATGTCGAGGCGCAGAGCATCGCAGTTGGCGGTTAAGTCAGGATTAACGGAAGGCCAATCGGCGCAAACTGCCGGCGCCGGTTATCATTTCTTGCCCGGAGATAACGTCGGCTTAATCCTGCTAGCGGATACTGCAACCTTCACCACGGACTGGCTCCATGTACATATTATTGACTGAAGACAATGCCTTGATTGCCAGCGGCGTTGTGGCGGGGCTCACCGCCCAGGGCTTTTGCGTGATGCACGCAGCGACAGCTGCCGAAGCCGAGGCACTGCTGCGCACGGTCCAGTTCGATGCACTGGTGCTGGATCTGGGCCTGCCGGACGAAGACGGCTTGAGCCTGCTGCGTCGCCTGCGCCAGCGCGGCGTGAGCTTGCCCGTATTGCTGCTCACCGCGCGTGACTCGGTAGCCGACCGAGTGGCGGGCCTGCAGGATGGCGCTGACGATTATTTGGTTAAACCCTTTGATCTGCGCGAACTCGCCGCACGCCTGCATGCCTTGCTGCGCCGCGCCGCCGGACGGGCCAGCCCACAGGTCGAACACGGCTCACTGCGCTACGATCCCGCTGCCTGCCAAGCGTTTCTGGATGAGCAGTTGGTCGACCTGTCGCGCCGCGAGCAGGTATTGCTGCAGGCGCTGTTACACAATCCAGGTCGAGTGCTCAGCGGCGAGCAGCTCAAGGATGCGGTCTACGGCCTCGACGGCGAGGTCGAAAGCAATGCCCTCAACGTGCATATCCACCATCTGCGGCGCAAGCTGGGTAACGGCATTGTCGAGACAGTACGTGGCCTGGGCTACCGTCTAGGGCCCGCCGGGCATAGCGCCACCCCAGCCGAGAGCAACACCCCATGAGCTTGCGTCTACGCCTGACTCTGATTCTTGGTTCGGCTTTTGTACTGCTCTGGTCGTTGGCTGCGGTGTGGATGCTATTCGATTTGCGCAACCAGCTGATGTTTACGCTCGATCAACGACTGGCTTCCTCGGCACGCATGGTTGCCGGATTGCTGGTGCAGCTGCCAAAACCACAGCCAGGGGATGCAGGCACTCCGCTTAGCACTGAGCGGTTGGGCATACCCGAAGGCATTGCTTGTCAGATCAGTTCGGTGCGCGGTGAGATTCTTGCGAGCAGCCGAGCCGCACCGAACAGTGCTCTGGGGGTGCAAGACAAGGGTTTCCATGAGCGAAATATTGGTGATATCACCTGGCGTACCTTCACGCTGATCGAAGGTGATATGCGCATCACTACTGCGGATCGTCTGGACGAGCGCGACACCCTCAATCGCTCCATTCTGCTGGCCGCCGCGGCCCCGGTTCTATTGGCCCTGCTGGGCAGCTTGCTGGTGCTCTGGTTTGGCCTTAGCCGTGAGCTGGCGCCCTTACGGCGTATCCGCCAGGCGCTGGCCCAGCGCAGCGCCGACAGCATCGAACCGCTGCAGATCGAGGGCCTGCCGCAAGAGTTGCAACCACTGGTGGCCACCCAGAATCAGCTGTTTCAGCGCATCGCCCAGACGATCGAGCGCGAGCGCCGACTGACCGATGATGCCGCCCATGAACTGCGCAGCCCGCTGACGGCGATCAAAACCCACCTTCAGGTGGCCGGCATGACGGAGGGTGAAACCGCCCGCCAGGCAGTGGCGAACGCCGAAGCCGGTGCCGACCGTCTGCACCAGACCCTGGAGCAGTTGCTGCTGCTGGCGCGGGTGGAGGGCCGGCTGCCGTTTGACGAGAACCTGCAATACAGCGCTGAGCAAGTGGCTCAGATAGCTATCGGCGATGCTCAGCAGCAAGGCAAGCCCCCCATCGAACTGCACCTGCTCGATGCCAGCGCGCAGCGCTTGCTGAATATGCCGCCGACCCTGGCGATTGCCGCGTTGCGCAATCTGCTGGATAACGCTCAGCGGCATACCCCGCCGGGTACAGTCGTCAGTCTGAGCGTGCAATTTCGCGGGGAGAGAGTTTGCTTTAGCGTGCAAGACTCGGGACCTGGGGTGGCTGCAGGTAAACTAGCCCACCTAACCGAGCGCTTTTGGCGCAACTCAGCCGGTGAAGGCAGCGGTCTTGGGCTTTCGATTGTCAGCGCCATCGCCGAGCGCTGTGGCGGCGAGCTTGAGTTCGTTAGCACGGGCAATGGGCTCTGCGTGAGCTTTGTCGTGATCACAAACACTGGTTTTCCCCCACTCTAACGGCAACTGTTCCGCTAGAGCTTCAAATCTCGATAAAGGTGTTATTTGAGTACCAGCATAATCACCCAAGAGGGTCATACAACCCTCAAGAACGAGCTCGATTATCTTTGGCGAGTGCAGCGCCCGGAGGTTACGCAAAAGGTTTCTTGGGCCGCCGCGCTGGGCGATAGGAGCGAGAACGCCGACTATCAGTACAATAAAAAGTTGCTGCGCGAGATCGATCGGCGCATTCGTTATCTGCGTAAACGCCTGGAGGACATTCGAGTCGTTGAGTATTCGCCTGAGCAGGAGGGGCGGGTTTTTTTCGGGGCCTGGGTCGAGATTGAGAATGACGCCGGCGAGATCAAACGTTTTCGTATCGTCGGTTACGACGAGATCTATGGCCGAATGGATTACATCTCAATCGACTCGCCTATGGCGCGTGCCTTACTCAAGAAAGAGGTCGGTGACGAAGCCATTGTGCAGACCCCGCAGGGTGAAGTGTGCTGGTGGATCAATGCGCTCAGCTACGAAAATCCCCTGTGAAATAAACATGCTGAGCTAACACTAATCGGCCCTGCGTCAGCCGTCGCGCAGCACCGTTAAGGGGCTGGCATTCAGCGCCCGGCGGGTGCCCAAGAGACCTGCGCCGGACACCAGCATGGCGCCGAGCAACGGCAACAGCAGCAACCAGGGGTGCGGATGCCAGTCGATATTGAACACCAGGTTGTACAGCAGCGCGCTGACCAGCTCGCAGCCGATGGCGGCAATCAGCCCGCTGGTGGCACCGAGCAGGGCAAATTCGCGCAGTCGGGCCTGGTTGAGTAGCCGACGTTCGGCCCCGAGGGCACGCAGCAGGGCGCTTTGCCGGGTGCGCTCATCGAGGGTCGATTGCAGGCCGGCAAACAGCACGCTCAAGCCGGCGGCCAAGACAAACAGCAGTACCCATTCCACCGCCAGGGTTACTTGCGCGAGGATGTTGCGCAGTTGCGCTAGCAACACATCCACCTGCAGCAAGGTCACCGCCGGGAAGGCGCGGGCCAACTCTATTAGTTGCCGCTCCTGTTGGGGCGGCAAGTAAAAACTGGTCAGATAGGTGACGGGTAGATCCTGCAGAGCGCCGGGTTCGAAGACCATGTAGAAATTGGGCTGCAAGCTGTCCCAATGCAGCTCGCGCAAGCTGCGCACCTGGGCATCCCGCTGAGCGGCGCCGATGCTAAAACTCAGGCGATCGCCGAGCTTTATTTGCAGCTTTTTCGCCAGCTGCGCTTCGACCGAGACGCCTGGCAAGTCCGGGTTGTTGGTGTTGGCTGGGCCGCTGGCCACGTTCGGCCACCACTCGCCAGCCAGCAGGCGATTGCCCGGTGGTAGCTCGGCGCTCCACGACAGACTCAGGTCGCGATTCAGGGCGCGCTCATCCTTGCTGACGGATTCGTTGACGGGCTGGCCGTTGATTGCGGTCAAGCGACCGGGCAATGCCGGGTAGAGCAGTGCAGGGGTGGGCGACAGTTGTTGCAGGCGGGCGATAAAGGCGTCTTTCTCTGCCGGCAACACATTTAAGGCGAACAGGTTGGGGGTTTGCGCCGGCAGTTGTGCTTGCCAGGTGCTGAGCAGCTCGCCGCGCAGTAGGGCGATCAAGGCCATGCTGAGCAGGATCAGGCCGAAGGCCAGGCTCTGCCCGGCGGCGGCCATCGGATGGCGCAGCAGTTGGCCAAGGCCCAGTCGCCATTGCAGGCTGGCATTGCTCAGCAGCCGGCGTAAGGCCTGCAAACTCAGCAGCAGCACACCGCCGAGCAGCAGTGCGGTGATCAGTCCGCCGCCCAGCAACGCCAGGGTCAGGGGCAAATCTAGGCTCAAACGCCACATGATCAGGCCGAGGGCGAGCAGGGCGGCGCCATACACCAGCCAGGAACTGGGCGGCACCGGCAGCAAGTCACGACGCAACACCCGCAGTGGCGGCACCCGACCTAGTGCGGCCAACGGCGGCAAGGCAAAACCGGCCAGGGCGGTGAGGCCACAGGCCATGCCCGCCAGTGCCGGCAGCAGGTTGCCGGGCGGCACGTTGGCCGGCAGCAAGCCGCGAAGCAGATAAAACAAACCGTGCTGGGCCAGCCAGCCGAGTGCGGCGCCTAGGCTGCAGGCTAGCAAACCGAGCAGCGCCAGTTGCAGGCTGAACAAGGCCAGGGTTTCGTGGCGCGACAGGCCCAGGCAGCGCAGCAGGGCGCTGGCGTCCAGGCGCCGGCTGGCAAAACGGGCGGCGCTCAGCGCCACAGCAACGCCGGCGAGCAATACTGCGGCCAGGCTGGCCAGGTTGAGGTAGCGTTCGGCGCGGCCTAGGGCGCTGCCAATCTGCTGGTTGCCGCTGCGCGGGTCTTCCAGTTTCTGCTGGGCGCTTAGGCCGGGCTCAATGGCATGTCTATAACTGGCGAGTTGCTCAGGCGTGCCGCGCCACAACTCGCGGTAGCTGACCCGGCTGCCGGGCTGGATCACGCCGGTGGCGGCCAAGTCATCTAGGTGCATCAACAGCCGTGGGCTGAGGCTGTAAAAGTCTCCCGCGCGATCCGGTTCGTAGGTCAGTACTCGGGTGAGTCGCAGGGGCTTGTTGCCCACTTCAACTTGATCGCCGATGTTCAGGTTCAAGGCCAGCAGCAGGCGCGCCTCGACCCAGGCCTCGCCTGGTTGCGGTCCGCCTCCGCTGCTGTCGGGAGCCTCTAGGGCTGGCGCGCTTTTTAACTGGCCGCGCAGCGGGTAGGCGCTGTCGGCAGCTTTGACGCTGGCCAGTTGAATGCCGTTGTCGGTGGCTATTACGCTGGCAAACTCCACCAGTTGCGCGTGTTT
>JAURXE010000191.1 GCA_030654635.1 Pseudomonas sp. | reverse complement strand
CATGCAGCGCGTCGACCTCACCAGCAAGCTGGGCGAAGTGGAACTGTGGGAGATCAGCAACGACTCGCACATGGACCACCCTTTCCATATCCACGGCTGCCAGTTTCAGGTCATCGAACATGAACTCAACGGCCCCGAGCGCTGGCGTATCTGGAATGCCTGCAGCGCCCGCTACCTAAAGCTTAATCTGGGCGGCCAGCGTTTTAGCCTGGTCGGCACCGATGGCGGGCTGATCGAGCAAGCGCAAACGCTGACAGAGATTCTGCTGGCACCGGCCGAGCGCATCGAAGTCATCGTCCAGCCAAGCGCCCAAGGCGGCCAAGTGGCGCTAACGGCCGCCCTCTATGACCGCAACAAGATGGGCAACGTCGCCGCCGACAGCGTCATCAATCTGGCCCAGGTCAACCTGGCCAGCGGCCAAGCCGCCAAGCTGCCGGCTCGACTGCGCAGCATTGCCGATCTCGGCCCGACCAGCGCACAGCAACGCGTGGTGTTCAGCGAGACCATGCGCATGGACAACGGCCAGCACCAGATGGATTTTCTGGTCAACGGCAAAGCCTTCGACATGCAGCGCGTCGACCTCACCAGCAAACTCGGCGAGGTGGAACTGTGGGAGATCAACAACGACTCGCACATGGACCACCCTTTCCATATCCACGGCTGCCAGTTTCAAGTCATCGAACACGAACTCAACGGCGTGAAAACCCCGGCGCCTTATCGGGCCTGGAAAGACACGGTAAATCTGCGCCCCAAGGAAACCGTGCGAGTAAAAATGGCCCAACCCTTCAAGGGCCTGCGGATGTTCCATTGCCATATTCTCGAACATGAGAACCAGGGGATGATGGGCATGCTTGAGGTGATCTGAGGGCTGCGCCGCGAATAAAAAACCCGACGCTAAGTCGGGTTTTTTATTCAGGCTGAAATGCCTTAATTAGACCCGCCTTAACTCGACAAATACGACGAGCGGGTCAGACCCAGGCGCAGGGCGTCCAGGTACTGGGTACGGTCGCGGTCGCTGAGTTTGGCGCTGGCGACTTTGTCGCGGTAGTGGGTCATCAACTCCTCCGGCGACAGGTGCACGTAGCGCAGCATGTCTTCGATGGTGTCGTGGGTTTCGATGCCGCCGTGGTACACGCTGCCGTCGCTGTTTTGGTAGATATTCACCGAGTCGGTGTCGCCGAACAGGTTGTGCATATCGCCCAAGATTTCCTGGTAGGCGCCGACCAGGAAGATCCCCAGCAGGTAGTCCTCACCGTCGCGCACTTCGTGCACCGGCAGGCTGGTTTCGATGCTTTGCTCGTCGACGTATTGCTTGATCTTGCCATCCGAGTCGCAGGTCAGGTCCTGCAACACGGCGCGCCGTAGCGGTTCTTCGTCGAGACGATGCAGCGGCAGAATCGGCAGCACCTGGCCAATCGCCCAGGTGTCCGGCAGGCTCTGGAACACCGAGAAGTTGCAGATGTATTTGTCGGCGAGCTTGTCGTTCAGCTCATCGAGCACCTGACGATGGGAGCGCTGACGGGCCTTGAGCGAGTTGTGCAGGCGCCGGCACACGGCGAAGTAACACTGCTCGGCCAGGGCTTTTTCGCTCAGGCTGAGCTTGCCATCGGCGTACTGGCTGGCCACGTCGCTCATATAGTGAG
>JAURXE010000182.1 GCA_030654635.1 Pseudomonas sp. | reverse complement strand
CTTCAACACCGAGGTGATGATCTTTCGCGGCTTCTGGATGGTCAGCTGGTTTAAACAACAGTTCGGCCTGCGCGAGATGCAGCGTGGCACCGAGCTGGGCGTGGCGCCGGAAACGCTGTTCGATGAGCTGGTCAATAGCGTGCCGGCCGGCTCCATGGGCCTGATGTTGCAGCCCTATTGGTCGCCGGGAATTCGCGAGCCGGGGCTGGAGGCCAAGGGCTCGATCATCGGCTTTGGCGACGTGCATACCCGCGCCCATTTGTACCGGGCGATTCTCGAAGGTTTGGCTTACGCCTTGCGCCAAGGCAAAGAGAAAATCGAGAAACGCTCCGGCACCAAGATTCTACGGCTGCGCGTCTCCGGTGGCGGCTCGCAAAGTGATGCGGCCATGCAGCTGACGGCGGATATTTTTGGCCTGCCTGCCGAGCGTCCGCACACCTATGAAACCTCTGGGCTTGGGGCTGCGATTGATTGCGCCGTGGGCCTTGGCCTGCACCCGGATTTCACTACCGCGATTGCCACCATGACCCGGGTCGGCCAGGTTTTTATGCCGCAGCCCGAGGCCCAGCAAACCTACGAGCGGCTCTATACCGAGGTTTATCAGCGCATGTACAAGCAGCTTAAACCGCTTTACCAGAGTATTCGCGAGATCACCGGCTACCCGGCCTAGGGTGGTTTGGCCGGTTGTTGATAACGACTATGCCTGAGTTAGTGGTTGAAACACTTCGATTGATTTGATGCCTGTTCGCACAGCATCAAAGGATGCGCCCGTGCCCCGTATAGGGCCATTATGCGGGCTGTCCGGGCCGGTGCCTCGAGGAAGCTGCAATGCACGAACGTAAAGCCTTGTTGATCCTGCACGGCAAGCAAGCCCTCAACGATGAGGTGCGCGCTGCAGTGGTGGCGCGCCGTAAGGACGGCTGGCAGCTGGATGTACGGCTGACCTGGGAGGCCGGCGATGCCCAGCGCCTGGTCAACGAAGCGCTGCAGGCGGGTTATCCCATCCTGATTGCCGGTGGTGGCGATGGCACCCTGCGCGATGTGGCCGAGGCGATGGCGCAAGTTAAAGCCACCGCCAGTCTGGCGCTGCTGCCGCTGGGTACGGCCAACGACTTTGCCCGTGCCGCTGGAGTTGCGCTCGAGCCGCTGGCGGCGCTGGCGCTACTCGATGAGCCAGCGCAGGCGATCGACCTAGGCGAGGTCGATGGCCAGGTATTTCTCAATATGGCGACCGGCGGCTTTGGTTCCAACGTCACCGCCAATACCTCTGAAGAACTCAAGCGCGTGCTCGGCGGGGCGGCTTATTTTCTCACCGGCTTGACCCGTTTCGCCGAAGTGCATTCATCCTTTGGCCGCTTCAAAGGCCCAGACTTTGCTTGGGAGGGCGAGTTTCTCGCGCTGGGGATCGGCAATGGCCGTCAGGCCGGTGGCGGGCATATGCTGTGTCCGCAGGCTCGGGTCAATGATGGCTTGCTGGATGTGTGCATAGTGCCAGCCCCTGCGGATGTGGTCGGCACCCTCGGCACGCTGCTGTCTGGCGGCATCAACGGCTTGCACAGCGTGGCCCTGAACGCCCGTTTGCCCTGGCTTGAAATTGAGGCTCCCGAAGGTCTGGACATGAACCTGGACGGCGAACCGATGGAGAGCAGCCGCTTGCGCTTTGCGGTCATGCCGGCTGCATTGAGGGTGCATTTGCCGGCGGACTCGCCGCTGTTGCGCGATTAGAATGCTCGATGAACACTCCGCCGGCCTCTACTTGGGGCTTCGCGCATCATGGCTTACCGCCATGCACCTTCAGATGCCGCGCAGATGGCCGATACATTAGGCTATGGCTTTTTGAGCTAGGCTAGATCGATACAGTAAACAGGAGCGCATGATGGCCGGCATTCTCGACTCAGTAAATCAACGCACCCAGTTGGTTGGCGCTAACCGCCTCGAAATTTTAATGTTTCGTTTGGCCGGTCGGCAGCTATTTGCCATCAACGTATTCAAAGTGCAGGAAGTCCTGCAGATGCCTAAGTTGACCTTGATGCCGCAGCGTCATCCCTTCGTCTGTGGGGTGGTCAGTTTGCGCGGTCAAACCTTGCCGGTCATCGACCTGTCGCAAGCGATTGGCATGCGCGCGCAAGTGCCGAGTGAAACCAGCACCATTATCGTCACCGAATACAATCGTTCGGTGCAGGCGTTTTTGGTTGGCGGGGTGGAGCGCATTCTTAACCTCAACTGGGAAGCGGTGATGCCGCCGCCCACAGGCGCTGGTCGCCAGCATTATCTGACGGCGATCACCAAGGTCGATGACCAGATTGTCGAAGTGATTGATGTCGAGAAAGTGCTCTCGGAAATCTCGCCGATGAGCAGCAAAATTTCTGCCGATAAACTCGAAGACCCGCTGCTGGAAAAAGCCCGTGGCCGTGAAGTGCTGCTGGTCGATGACTCGCGGGTGGCGATGAATCAGCTGAAAGACACCATGGCGCAACTGGATATTCAAACCCATTCGGCCGGCGACGGTTTGAAGGCCTTAAACCTGCTGCAAAAGTGGGCGGATGCCGGCATTGATGTGCAGGAAAAACTGCTGATGGTGATTACCGACGCGGAAATGCCGGAGATGGACGGCTATCGGCTGACCACCGAGATTCGTAATGACCCGCGCCTGAAAGGCTTGTACGTGGTGATGCACACCTCGCTGTCCGGCAGCTTCAACGAGGCGATGGTGAAGAAGGTGGGTTGCGACGATTTTCTGTCCAAGTTCCAGCCCGACAAGCTGGTGGAAATGGTCCGCCAGCGGCTACTGCTCGACGAGTAAGCCGCTCTACAGAGTCTGAGGCGCGGCGTTATTCGGGGTGGCTCAATTGCTGACGTAGTTGTTCCACCCGCTCGCGGTTAACCCCAAAATCTGAACGTCCCAAGCGCGATGCCGAGCGCACCTCGATGGCCTGCGGGCCGATCAAAAACTCCACGTCATCGACAAAACGCATGATCTGGCTGGTAAATTCTGCCCTTAGATAGTTGTCTTGCTGAGCCACCACTTTGGCTCGCGGCTGGTTGGCGAGCAGGCTCAAGAGCCGAGCGCGGCTCTGCGCCGGGTCGCCACTGAGCGGCAACGGCGCGATCTGGTGCTCGCTGTCGGTGGCTTGGCTGCTGACGCAATTGGGGCTCGTTGGGCAGCTTGTCAGATGGCCTTGGTGCACGCCAAGGTTGGTCGGCGGTGTGCCACTGCAGGCGCTGAGTAACAGCCCCAGTGCCAAAACTGGGTAAGCTCGGGTAGCTTGTGCCGTCATGTTCTTTAGCGCAGGAAGTGTGTGCATGTTAAGTCTCAGTGCTCTGTATCGGTTTCCGCTGAAATCCGCGGTTGGTGAGAGTCTACCGCTGGCTCAATTGGATGCCTTGGGGCTGAGCGGTGACCGTCGCTGGATGATAGTCGATGCCGCTACCGGGCGATTTTTAACTCAGCGGCTCTTGGCTCAACTCACTCAGCTTAAGGCGCAATGGCTGGACGCGCAGCATTTGTGCCT
>JAURXE010000177.1 GCA_030654635.1 Pseudomonas sp. | reverse complement strand
TTTCAACGTCAGGCTCCACACCGCTTCTCAGCGGCGCTACCACTTCACATACTGGTCTTCGACAAAGCCCCAAAGGTTATCGATCTGCACCGCTGGGCGCCCAAGCGGGCGCAACACGCCGGTAAAGCGGCCAAAAATCTGCTTGAAATTACTGGCCATGATGCCCAGGTTCATCCGCTCCTCATGCAGGCCGTGGGCGACAAAGTGCAACTCGACCTGGCCGTCGGCAGAGTTGATAGTCCAGGGTTTAAGTGGCTGATCGCGGTCAAACTCAAAGCGCGCGGTGTCGACCTTGACCAGCTGGCCATCGAGCCAATAGCAGTTCTCGGTAAAGCTGGTTTCATTCACCCCGCAGGACAGGTTCAAACCGACCCGCTGGGTACCCGCCTGCCCCGACAGACAGGCCCAGTTCCAGTGGGTTTCCGGACGCATATAGCCGGCCGACCAATCGTGGTGGGCAAAGGCCTCGATCGCGCCCAGGTCAAAATCGCCCAAGGCGCTCTGCACCGAGCCGCTACAGCGCACGCCGGCGACTTTTTGCGCATAAACCCAGCCATTTACCGCCGTTGGCGTGCACAGGTGCATGGGCTGAAAGGCCGGCTCGGCATCGGAAAAGCTGGCCTCGATGCGCGTGCCGTCATCCAGTTCAACCAGCAGGTGCTTTTGCTTGGACGCGGCGCAGTTTTCCAGCCGCAGCAAATTGCGTCCTTGGCGCAGCTCGCAGATGCCGTCGTCGGGACTTTGCGAAAAACGACTGCCAAAGCCCAGTGGCAACTTGAACTGGCGCTCGATCATCCGCCCGGATGCCGGGTGAAACAGATAGACAAAGCCAATCCCGGCCAAGCTTAAATTGGCCAGCGCGCAGCCACCGATCAACTGATCACTGATCAGACCGAAATACTGAAACTGGTGAAACCGCCGCCATTTGGCTAACGCCCCCAATGGCTTGCCCATGGGTGAGCGAAAGTCAAAGTCGCGGTAGTTGATCTGCTTGGGCGCAGCTTTGAAGATGCCGTAATGCGGTTGGCCATTGGCCTGAATCAGCTGATCCATCTGCGTGTGCTCTGGGCGAAGATAGCCGCGATGCTAGCACCGCCGGCCCGCCGCGCCAGTCACCCATGACGCCAAAGCCTGGGGCAAAATCAGCCAGAAAGCCGAGTGCTCGGCTAGCTCACCACCCGGTTACGCCCCTGACTCTTGGCTTGATACAGCGCCTTGTCGGCCTGCTCATAGAGTTGCCCCAAGGTCCCGCCTTGCGCGGGCTGCAGGCAGGCGACGCCAATCGACAGGGTGACCACCCCAGCGGTGTCGGAGCCGGCATGGGCAATGCGTAAATGCTCAAGGGCTGCGCGCAACTGCTCGGCGCGCTGGTGCGCCTCGCTCGGGCTGATGTCATAGAGCAACACCGCAAACTCCTCACCACCGAGGCGCACCGACATGTCCAAGGGCCGGCGACCGGCACCCGCTAAGAGTTGCCCGACCTGTTGCAATGCCGCGTCGCCACCTTGGTGGCCGTAATGGTCGTTGTAGAGTTTGAAATGGTCGATGTCGCAGATCAGCATGGCCAGGCTGACCTCTTCGCGCTGGGCCAAACGCCACAGACGCTCCAGCTGACGGTTAAAACTGCGCCGGTTGTGCAAGCCGGTCAGGCTGTCATGGTCGGCCAGCACCCGCATCAAGCGGCTGACCAGAAAATGCTCGCGCGATTTGTACTCCAGCAAGTAACAACCAACGATGCCAATCAGGTTGCCGAACAGCAAAAACAGTAAGTTATTCAGCAGCAACGGCGTCGAGATGCCGACCATCAGCTCAAACAACAGATAACCGCTGAGCATCAGCAGCGGGCTGATAATCGCCTCAGACAAACGCAAGCCGACCAAAAAATAGCCGGCCATGCACACCAGCAGTAAGCCTTCGTAGGGGAAATGCGGTTCGACCCGGTGAGCGATGGCAATCACCGCCGAGGCGCCCAATCCCAGGGCAGAGATACAGGCAATCGACAGCGGGTTTAACAAATGAGTGTGTTTGCGCTGCACCAGCAAAAAAGCGCAGACCAACAAGAACACCAACACCAAGGCCCGTACGGCCAACATCCACCAGCGCTCTTGGCTGTGAATCAGCAGTTGGTCAACCACCGCAAAGGCACACCACAGCACGATCGCGCCAACCAGCGCGGTACGCTGCAATTCAAAGCGATCGTCGCGGACGAAATCCAGGTATTCCGACTCCAGTGGCGCACTGAAGCGCAAACGCCGAAAGCCCACCGCCAGTTGATCGGCATAAGTGTTGGAGCCAACGTCGTCGAGCCACTCGTGTTGTTGCGCCATCCTCAACCCTCCGCAAGCTAGGCCGTGCGAACTATAGCCTTAGGTTAAGAGTGCCACATTTACGCCATAGCAAACTGCCAGTTTTCTGACTAAAACCAGCACAGCCATTGCGCCTCGGGCTTAAGCCTCAAACTCGGCCTGCAGCGCCGCACGTACGCAATACAGCACGCCGTCGCTGGCCCGGCCACTGAACTGCTCAATCAGGGCCGACACTGCCGGCAGTTCGCCTTCGCCATCGAGAAAGGCCTCCTGAATTTCGCCGAGCAAGGCCTCAGGCAGATCCAGCGCTTGCTCCAGACTCAGTTGCTGCCGACCAATGGCCTCGGACAGCAGGCTGTAGACGTTTTTCTCCGAGCAATTGAGCTGGCGGGCGATCTGCGTCGGCGTCATGCCGGCGCACGCGAGGCTGACCAGCTCATGACGCAAATCCGCCACCACCCGCGGCGCCTCGGCGGTGCCCTGCAACACCTCAAGAAAGGCCTGACCGTAACGCTCCAGCTTGCGCGCACCGACGCCGCCGACCTGGGCCATTTCACTCAGGGAACCGGGTTTGCTACGCAGCATTTCCAGCAAGGTGGAATCGGGGAAAATCACATAGGGTGGCACACCATGCTCTTGCGCCAGGTTGCGCCGCAAGGTGCGTAGCGCCTCCCACTGCTCGCGCTCCTCACCGCGCACCAGCTGGCTGGCATTGCTGGCGCCGCCGCTTTTAGTGCTTTGCGCAGGTTTCAGGTCGCGGCGCAGCTGCAATTGCTGCTCACCGCGCAACAGCGGCCGACAGCTGTCGCTTAAGCGCAGGCCGCCATAACCTTCCAGATCCACATCGGCCAAGCCGCGGGCCACCAACTGGCGAAACAACGAACGCCACTCCCCTTCGCTCAGTGCCTTGCCCAGGCCGAACACTGAGAGGTGTTGATGGCCGTGACTGCGGACTTTTTCGTTGTCGCGGCCCAGCAGCAAATCGATCAGATGACCGACGCCATAGCGCTGGCCACTGCGGAAAATCGCCGACAGCGCCTGGCGGGCCGGCTCGGTGGCATCCCAGGTCTGCACGCCGTCGACGCAGTTGTCGCAGTGACCGCAGGGTTTTGGCATCTCTTCGTCGAAATAGGCCAGCAAGGCTTGCCGCCGGCAGTGAATCTGCTCGCACAGCGCCAGCATGGCATCGAGCTTGTGCTGCTCCAGCCGCTTGTGGCGCTCGTCGCCATCGGAGTTATTCAGCATCTGCTTGAGCATCAGTACATCTTGCAGGCCGTAGGCCATCCAGGCATCGGCCGGCAAGCCATCACGCCCGGCCCGGCCAGTCTCCTGGTAATAGGCTTCCAGGGATTTTGGCAAATCCAGGTGCGCGACAAAGCGTACGTTGGGCTTGTCGATGCCCATGCCAAAAGCAATGGTGGCGACCATGATCAGCCCTTCCTCATTAAGGAAGCGCTTCTGGTGATAGGCACGCAAATCGCTCGGCAAACCGGCGTGATAAGGCAAGGCCGGAAAGCCCTGGGCCGAGAGAAAGGCCGCCACTTCGTCAACCTTCTTACGCGACAGGCAATAGACGATGCCGGCATCGCCGCGCCGCTCTGCCAGAAAACCGAGCAATTGCTTGCGCGGCTGCTCTTTGGGCACGATGCGGTAGAAAATATTCGGCCGGTCGAAGCTGGCCAGAAAGCGCTCGGCGTTTTCCAGGTGCAAGCGCTGGACTATCTCTTCGCGGGTGCGCATGTCTGCCGTGGCGGTCAGGGCGATGCGCGGGACATTCGGGAACAGCTCGGCCAGTTGCCCCAACTGCAGGTACTCCGGGCGGAAATCATGCCCCCATTGCGACACGCAATGCGCCTCGTCAATGGCAAACAGGGCGATTTCCAGGCTCTGCAAGAACGCCAGCATGCGCGGCTGCACCAGGCGTTCGGGGGCCAGATAGAGCATCTTGATCTCGCCACGACGAATCTTGTCGGCAATCTCGCGCTGCTCGGCAGCGTTCAGCGTCGAGTTCAGCGCCGCAGCCGCCACGCCCAACTCATCGAGGGTCGAGACCTGATCGTCCATCAACGCAATCAGGGGCGAAACCACCACCGCCAGGCCTTCGCGCAGCAGCGCCGGCACTTGGAAACACAGCGACTTGCCACCGCC
>JAURXE010000167.1 GCA_030654635.1 Pseudomonas sp. | reverse complement strand
CGCAGCGCAGACAAGGCGAAGACAGGCGAGGGCCGCGGAGTTTACGGGCTGGAAATGAGCAGGCCCGAGCCGGTCTTCAACGCAGTATGAGCAAGCGCAGTAGCTTCAATTGGCCTGGTAGATTTGGTCGAAGACGCCACCATCGTTAAAGAACTTCGGTTGGGCGGTTTTCCAGCCGTTAAAGTCTTTGTCGATGGTCACCAGCTTCAGGCTCGGGAACTGCTTGGCGTACTCGGCGGCAACGGCTTCGTTGCGTGGGCGGTAGAAGTTCTTCGCGGCGATGCGCTGGCCTTCTTCGCTGTACAGGTACTGCAGGTAGGCTTCGGCGACCTTGCGGGTGCCTTTCTTGTCGACGTTTTTATCGACCACGGCCACCGGCGGTTCGGCCAGGATCGACAGGCTTGGCGCGACGATTTCGAACTTGTCACCACCTTGTTCTTTCAGGGCTAAGAAGGCTTCGTTTTCCCAGGCCAGCAGCACGTCACCGATGTTGTTGTTAACGAAGGTGATGGTCGAACCGCGAGCACCGGTGTCCAGTACCGGCACGTTTTTATACAGCTGCTGCACGAACTCCTGGGCCTTGGCTTCGCTGCCGTATTTCTGCTGGGCGTAGGCCCACGCGGCGCGGAAGGTCCAGCGCGCACCGCCGGAGGTTTGTGGGTTAGGGGTGATGACTTCAACGCCCGGCTTGACCAGGTCATCCCAGTCCTTGATGCCTTCCGGGTTGCCCTTGCGCACCAGGAACACGATGGTCGAGGTGTAAGGCGTGCTCGATTGCGGCAGGCGGGTTTGCCAGTCTTGCGGGATCAGCTTGCCGAGTTTGTACAGCTCATCAATGTCACCGGCCAGGGCCAGGGTTACCACGTCGGCTTTCAAACCATCGATCACCGCACGGGCTTGTTTGCCCGAACCGCCGTGGGATTGCTGAAAGGTCACTGATTCGTTACCGGCGGCGGTCCAGTGTTGGTTAAAGGCCTTGTTGTATTCGCTGTAGAACTCACGGGTCGGGTCGTAAGACACGTTGAGCAAAGTGGTTTCGGCCAGCACCGGGGCGGCGAATAGGGCGGCGGTCAGCAGGGACAGGCTTAACTTGCGAATGGACATGTGAATCTCCTCTGCGTGCGGCATGTGCGGCACGGCTCATCTGTTTGGGGTGTTGCTGTGGCGTTTGCGTAGCGGGCTAGCGACACATTCGGCGACGACAGCGATACAGATGGGGAGCGGTGTTGAGGTGCGTGGTCATGGTCGTGCTCTTAGGGTTAGTGGCTCGGGGTCATGTCACACCCTCTGGTGGTCCAGTCGGGCGACGATCTCGATCTGCTGCGCGTCAGCGCTGCCAGATCTAGGGTTATTTCGTTTCAGGCCTGGCGGCTGCTGGCCGCTTGCAGGCGAATTTTTTCTTTGCGTTCGATCTGCACGATCTGGCCGTTGTGCACGGTGATCTCCACCGCACCAAAGCGCAGGCCCTGCAATACCCGAGCAATCTCGCGCAGGGTGCTGGCCTCGTCCTGATCGTCCACGCTATTGAGTGGTGCGCTCATGCTCTTCTCCAATGTGCTCACGCCGGCAGTGACTGGCGGCGTGGAGCGGATAGTAGGGGTGCCTGGTAATACTTAAAAAGACTTTTTATTTGGATATCTAGAACCAAAAAGAATATACGAGCGTCTTTCATCTTGATGGTGAATGATTGCGCATATGGTTATAAGCAAATAAATATCTATTCTTTTGAGATCTAAACTGGCTTGCCTAGACTGCGCTCCATCAACAGTTAAGACAGGTTAGTCATGGCCCATTCAGCGCTGCAGTATGTGATCGTGCCCGGTTGGCAGGGCTCGCCCGAGCAGCATTGGCAATCCCATTGGCAGCGGGTGTTGCCCAATGCCGTGCGGGTCGAGCAGCGTGATTGGCTCACGCCGCAGCGCGCGGACTGGGTGGCTGAACTGCAGCGCACCATTGCCGCAGCGCCAGGACCGGTGATCCTGATTGCCCATAGCCTGGGCTGTATCACCACGGCGGCCTGGGCGGCGCAGGCCGATGCGACCAGCTTGAGCAAGGTCAAAGGCGCGCTGTTGGTGGCGCCGGCGGATGTCGAACGGCTGGGTTGCCCGCCGGCTTTGCAGAACTTTGCGCCGATCAGCCGTGCGGTCTTGCCCTTTGCCAGCCTGCTGCTGGGTTCCAGCAATGACTCGGCGGCAACCGCCCAGCGCGCCGCGCAATTGGCCATGGACTGGGGCAGCGAGTGGCTGATTCTGCCGGGAGTTGGCCATATCAATGTGGCCTCGGGGCACTCTACCTGGGAGCAGGGCTTTGCCTGGCTGTACCGCTTGCAGGCCCGTATCGAACGACTGGCGCGCCGCCGCGCCTGATTTGTATTTTTGTCTGCCCATGCAGGCACGCGTGGCCCTCGGTGCGGGGGGCCGCTTTGGAGATAGCTATGTCAAATTTTTTACCCAGCGGCTTGCTGAGTTTCAGTGACAGCGACCGCAGCCCGCTGAGTATTCGGGCCCGCGCCCTGGTGTTTATTGACCCACGCTCGCGGCAGTTGCACGAGCAGGTCGAGGTGCTGGCTGAGGGTGTGCAACCGCTGCTGATTCATGCCGAAAGCGGCACCGGCAAGGAATTGCTGGCCCGCCATATCCATCGGCAAAGTGCGCGGGCGGGACTGTTTGTGGCGGTCAACTGCGGTGCCCTGAGCAAGGCCCATGGCGCCGCAGAACTGTTTGGCCAGACCGCTACCCACTTGGTCGGGCGCAGCAGTCGCGCTGGTTGGTTGGGTTCGGCGCAGGGCGGCACTCTGTATCTGGACGAGGTGGCCGATTTACCCCTGAGCCTGCAGCAGCGTTTGTTGCAGGTACTGCGGCACGCCGAAGTGCAGCGCGAAGGGGCCAATCACAGCGTACCGGTGGATGTTCGGCTGCTGGCCGCCAGCAGCCTCGACCTGGCCCTAGCGGTGCGCGCCGGCAAGTTTGACGCCCAGCTGTATGCCCTGTTGCAGGCCGGACTGTTGGTACTGCCTGCTTTGCGCCAGCGTCCGGGGGATATTCTGCCCCTGGCCGAGTATTTTCTCGGCGTGTATGCCGAGCGCCTCGATCTGCCCTTGCCGCTGCTCAGTGAGGAGGCCGAACAGACCTTGCTGAACCACCGCTGGCCGGGCAATACCCGCGAACTGGAAAACGTTCTGCACTTCGCCTTGCTGGTCAGCCAGGGCGAAACTATCGCCGCCGCAGACCTGCAAATACTCCGCGACTAAGGCTTGGTCCAGCCGGAATCCGGCGCGGATCGCAGGCCTGGCAGGCGGTCAGGTTTTGCCCCAGGCACCCACTGCGACCGCCGGCCTGAAACCGTCGAGCAGTTCTCGAAAGCTTCCCTTCGACTTGACGCCAGTCAAGTTCAGCACGGCGCTTGCGGCGTAGATTCACTGCATCTTGTGTTTCTTAGCTGCATTTAATCAACATATTGTGTTGGAGCCGAATATGCCGAGCTTGCCTTATAGCAGTCGTCCGGTGTCGTTACGCAAGCGTGATGGCCGTTTAGTCGCCTTTGAACTGGGCAAAATCCAGACGGCCATTGCCGCCGCCGGTATCGCCAGCGGCGAGTTTGTCGGCACCCAGGCTGGTCCTTTGGCCGAGTTGGTACTGGCGCGTTTGCGGGCCCACGAGACCCTGGATGTCGAGCAGATTCAGGATGAGGTCGAGCGGATTCTGATGGAGGCGTACTACTACGCCAGTGCGCGTGCCTACATTGTGTACCGTGAGCAGCATGGCCGGCTGCGCCGCGACCGCAAGGCGATTGTCGAGGTGGCGGCCTCGATGAATGAATACCTCAACCGTGAAGACTGGCGCGTGCAAGCCAACGCCAATCAAGGCTATTCCCTGGGCGGTCTGGTGCTGAATGTGGCCGGCAAGGTCACCGCCAATTACTGGCTGGATGAGGTCTACAGCGCCGAGATCGGCGAGGCCCATCGCGCCGCCGATTTGCATATCCATGACCTGGACATGCTGGCCGGTTATTGCGCCGGTTGGTCGCTGCGCACCTTGCTCAATGAGGGCTTGAATGGCGTGCCGGGGCGGGTCGAGGCCGGGCCGCCCAAGCACCTGACCAGCGCACTGGGGCAGATGGTGAACTTTCTTGGCACCCTGCAAAACGAGTGGGCCGGCGCCCAGGCGTTCAGCTCGTTCGACACCTACTTGGCGCCCTATGTGCGCAAAGACCAACTGGGTTTCGACGAGGTGCGCCAAGCGCTGCAAGAGTTCATCTACAACCTCAATGTGCCGTCCCGTTGGGGCACCCAAACCCCCTTCACCAACCTGACCTTCGACTGGGTGTGCCCGGAAGATTTGCGCGAGCAGATCCCCTATATCGGTGGCGTTGAAATGCCCTTTGCCTATGGCGACTTGCAGGCCGAGATGGAGTTGATCAACCGCGCCTATATCGAGGTGATGCAGGCCGGCGATGCCAAGGGCCGGGTGTTTACCTTCCCGATCCCGACCTACAACATCACCCATGACTTCCCCTGGGACAGTGAAAACGCCGAGCGACTGTTCGAGATGACCGCCCGTTACGGCCTGCCGTATTTTCAGAATTTCTTGAATTCCGACTTGCAGCCCAATCAGGTGCGCTCCATGTGCTGCCGTCTGCAACTGGACGTGCGCGAGTTGCTCAAGCGCGGCGGCGGCCTGTTTGGTTCGGCCGAGCAGACCGGCTCTCTGGGCGTGGTGACCATCAACTGTGCGCGCCTGGGTTATCTGTACCAGGGCGCTGATTCCAAGGGCGACAGCGCCGGCTTGCTCCGGCGCATCGATCAGCTGATGGAGCTGGCGATGCAAAGCCTGGAGGTCAAGCGCAAGGTGATTCAGCACCATATGGACGCGGGTTTGTATCCCTATACCAAGCGCTATTTGGGCACCTTGCGTAACCACTTCTCGACCATCGGCCTGAATGGCATGCACGAGATGCTGCGCAATTTCAGTGGCGATCAAGAGGGCATGCACACCGAGGTTGGTCGCGAGTTTGCCCTGCATCTGCTCGACCATGTGCGGGCTACCCTGGTGCGCTTCCAGGAGGAAACCGGTCACCTGTACAACCTTGAGGCGACCCCGGCCGAGGGCACCACCTACCGTTTCGCCAAGGAAGACCTCAAGCGTTATCCCGACATATTGCAGGCCGGTGGCAGCAATGCGCCGTACTACACCAACTCCTCACAACTGCCGGTGGGTTTCACCGATGATCCATTCGAGGCGCTGGAGTTGCAAGACGCCCTGCAGTGCAAATACACCGGCGGCACAGTGCTGCACCTGTATATGGCCGAGCGGATCAGCTCGACCGAGGCCTGCAAAAATCTGGTGCGCAATGCCCTGAGCCGCTTTCGGCTGCCGTATCTGACCATTACCCCGACGTTCTCGATTTGTCCGCAGCACGGCTATCTGGACGGCGAGCACGAGTTTTGCCCGCACTGCGACGATGCCTTGTTGCAGCGCCAGCAAGCCTGCGCCGCCGCCAGTTGTAGCTGAAATCGGCAGGTTGAGGTTTATGCCGGGGCGGGCAGCAAGCCGCCCCAATTATTGAATTCTGTTCATCCACG
>JAURXE010000153.1 GCA_030654635.1 Pseudomonas sp. | reverse complement strand
TTCCAAAGCAACCTGCTGATTGATGGCCATGAGTTAAAAATTCACGCCAGCATCGGTGTCAGTCTCTACCCACGCGACGGCATTAGCGCCGAGCAGCTGCTGCAATACGCGGACAGCGCCATGTACAGCGCAAAAAACAGCGGGCGCAACACTTATACCTTCCACGATGGCGGCGAGTATTGAGGCGGCTTTTCGTAGGCTGGATTAGCGGCGCCACGCACGCTCAAGACCTCAACTCGCAATCAGTGCACCGCGTAATCCACCGAGCGGTCTCAGGCAGTTAACAGCTTGGCGGGTATCCACACATAACAGCGACAGCGCCTTACCAATCAGCCGAAATGCCAAGGCCCCGCATAAACGGGGCCTTGGCATTTACAGCAGCGGGTTTTAAGCCGAGTTAGCGGCTGGCCTTGCGGCGCATCGCGGCGGGGGTGAAGCCACCATCACCAGGGGACGGCTGGCTGAAGTCGACCGAACCACGTTCCTCGCTGTCCAGACCTTGCACGCTGTAGGTGTGCGCTTGCAGATCGTGATAGGTATCCAGAGCGCTCCAGGTAGTCGGCAGCTCGTAGTAGTTTTTCAGGTAAGCCTGCGACACTCGCCACAGCTCACCACGCCCGTCGTACTGATCAACCACCGCCGCGCCCCAGCTGTCTTCATCGAGGTAGAGCACGCGTTTGGAATAGACGTGGCGCATACCCGGCTTCAGAGTGCCCTCAACCACCCAGACCCGATGCAACTCGTAGCGGGTGTAATCGGGGTTGATATGGCCGGGGGTCAGCAGGTCGTCGTACTTCACCTCGGGGTTGCCGATGCGGTAGTTGTTGTAAGGGATGTAGATCTCTTTTTTGCCCACCAGCTTCCAGTTGTAGCGATCCGGTGAGCCGTTGAACATGTCGGTGTCATCCACGGTGCGCAGGCCATCCACCGCCTCGACCGGGGTTTCGTAAGCGACCGTTGGCGCGCGCCGCACCCGCCGTTGGCCGGCGTTGTAGGCCCAGGCCTGGCGCGGTTCTTTGACCTGATCGAGGGTCTCATGCACCAGCAACCCACCACCGGCCAGGCGCGCCGGCGAGGTGTTGAAACCCATGTAATCAAACAGGGTGTTGTTTAACCCGGCGTAATTACCCTTGGGGTCGTAGAAGTGAAACAGCGCCTCGTCCTGGGAGGTGACGATGGATTTATTGCCATTGCTCTGCACCCCGGCTTCGCTGGAGCGGCGCACCAGATAGCTGCCACGGTAACGGGCAATGTGGTTCCACAGCGCCTCGACGCCGCTTTGCGGAATCGGGAAAGGCGTGCCGCCATAGGCATCACTAAAGCCGTTACCGCCCTCAAGCAACTTGGCGCTGGTGGCATTGGCGAAGGTGTTGTCATACACCCACTGCGGCGCAGCACCGCTGCGTCGGGAGGTATAGACCGGCATGCGAAAGCTGCTCGGATAGGCATTCAGCAAGGCAATTTGCCCCGCTGTCAGGTGCGCCTGGTATTGCGCCAGATTAGCCTTGCTGATGCTGTACAGCGGCTTGTCGGCGGCAAACGGGTCCGGCTGATGACTGCCCGGGCCTTGATAGTCCGCCGGTGGCTTGCTCAGCCCACCGGTCCAGGCCGGGATACTGCCGTCGGCATTCGCAGCTTGTTCGGCGCCCAGCGGGGTGAGGGTGGTTTTTAGCGCGCCAGCCTGGGCGGCCGACACGGCGGCTTGGGTCGGGCTCGTGGTGAAACTGATAGAAACGGCCAGGGCCAGCAGGGAAAGAGTCTTGGTCATGCAATGAATCTCCATAAGCGCAATGCCCTGGCCCGCTCGCGCCGGCCAGGGCTGCGGCATCAGAATGCGTACTTACCGGTCAACGAGACAAAGTCGCGGTCGTAGAGGCTGTTAATCCCCAGATAGTCGGTATAGGCCAGGCCCACTTCAAAGCTGTTCAGGTAGCTGGCGTCCATCCCCAGGGTGTAGGCCTTGCTGCCTTCACCGAAGTTGCCTGTCAGGTCCGAGTTGCCCTTGAAGTCATTCTGATAGGCGACATAGGGCGAGAGCTTGATCCCGGCATAGACGTTGTTCCAGCTGCCGCCCAGCATCACAGTGGCGCCGTAACTGTCGGCAGTGATCTGATTGCCCTTGGTGTTGTCACCGCTGTAGGCCTTGTCGCGGGTGCTGACCAGTTTGCGTTGCTGGTACTCACTGCCGTTGAAGCCAATGTATTTCAGGCTATCGCCGCGAATGTGCTGGGAAGCCACTTCGGCCACCCCGAACAGCGAGTCGAAGCTCAGCAGCGGGCCAAAGTTGTAGATGGTCGACAGTGAGGTGTTGAACATCTCGACCCGGCGATAGTTCTCAAATACCCCGGCCCGGCACAGTTGCTTACCCGACACCAGGGCGCAGGCTTGGTCGCCGGCCACATTCGAGTCGTAGATATTGGTGGTACCGAGCACGCCCTGACCGAGAATATCGGCCAGCAGGTCATCGGTGGAGGCGATACTAATCGGTGCATTCGGCCGGTAAGACAGCTCGCCGGAGACCGAGGCATTGCCCGCCGTGGTATTAAAACTCAAGCCGTACATGTGCACATCTTCGACATAATCGCGGCGTGCCACGGCGTTGCCGGCCATGTCCAAGGTCGCCAGACCATACTCGGCCCCCGCCGCCCCAAGGCCTGCGGCAATCGCACCAAGGGTGGCGATGTCGACGCCCTGGTAGCCGTTCAGGTCGATGGCGACCGTCGGCTCCTTGGCGTGATAGTTGACGAAGTAAAAGCCGAACTCAGTGGCATTCAGTTCTTCGGCAATATAATGAAAGGCCGCGCCCCACTGACCACTGTCGCGGGCGGCAAGGTCTTGGCCGATGTTGGCCACTTTAAAAGTGCCGGTAGTGGGCGATAAATATGAGTTCGGCCCGGAGGGGCCATTGCCGACCAGACCGAATTGCGCCGCCAGCGGATAGAACTGCATCAGCTGGGCTAATTGCGGATCGTCATTGACTGTGTAGGCGGTATTGGCGCCCGGCCCAAACAGGTCGGTGGTGGAGTAGTAGCTGCCCACGGCATCCAGGGTGGTTTCCTTCCAGTTCCACTGGTAGTAAGCATCCATCGACAGGTTGTCGGTCAGACCCAGGTTGAAGCTCAGGGCCTGCAGCGGCACCAAGACCTCTTTCAACTCCGAACCGGGGATATGGAACTTGGCCGCGTCCAGCGGGTTGGTGGTGTTAATGCCGCCGCGATAGAACACCCCTTCGCCCCAGTTGAACACCTGATTACCCGCCCGCGCGCTCAGCGGGTGATCAAGCACATCCCAATTGCCGAACACGTAGGCATCGAGAATCTCGGCGTTGCTGGCCGCATCGCGGGTGTCCTGGGTGAAGTGGTTATCCTGCGGGAAGGCCTGGCTGGGCCGCTCTACGCCGCCGGTGGTGGCGTAATAGTCATTGTGCTGGTCCATGATCTGGGTGTCATAGGCCGCCGTACCGCGCACAAAGGCGCCGTAGTTTTCATAGTTGAGCAGCAGCTCGGAGGTCACCTTGAACACCTCGGAAACCTGGCCGGTGTCGAAGTTGCGGTTGCCGTCATCGGTGTTGATGTCGGAGACATCGTCCCGCCCGCTGACCCGCCACACACTGCCGTAGGACAGCGTGGTATCCAGAGAGCCGCTGATTTGATCGTCAGCCAAGCTGATATCGACTGCCTGTACCGAACCTGCCACCAGCAGGGCCAACAGCCCTATGGCCGCGCCGGCTTGCAGAGGACGAAAACACAAGGGTATAGAACGAACGTGCACACTCATCGCGGCTTACCTTTTTAACGACCAAGATCTAGCCAGCGCTGGCGGCCGGCCTATTATTGTTATCTCTTGTTTGCAACAGTTAGGAGCCTGGCTATTAGCTGCCGACAGCAACCGTTGCCGTCTTGCTAAGGCGCACTTGTGGCGCGCGGTAGAGCATCTATCGCACCGCGATATGGCACGATAGTACAAGTAACGTAACCGATTGTTGCTAACCTTCTACGTGGGCGTCAAGGTTAAATTTGCGCCGGCCTGCAACCACCCTTCTTGAGCCTTCGGCCAGAATGCAAAACGCCAGCCCGAAGGCTGGCGTTGCTTTAACCAGGCGACGCTTAGCGCGGCACGGCGGGCGGCTTAACAAACTTCGGCCCACGGCCTTTGCTGGCATCCAGGCGTGCCTTGCTGGCTTCCTTGTTGCGCTGCATGGCGGCGGCCTTGGCCTCCTCGCGCTTGTCCCACGGATTGCCGGTGGCCTCGGTGGCCCGTGGCGGCAAGCCGGTGTGCTGGGTCAGCATCGGTTTGCCGGCTTTAGGGCTGCCGGCCGGAGTGGAGTTCTTACGACGCGCGCTTTGATAGCCCTCGGTGGCCGGCTGATGCAGTGGAATCAGTTGGTTCTTGCCCGGCCCGATCAAATCGGCACGGCCCATGCGGGTCAGGGCTTCGCGCAGCATTGGCCAGCCTTTCGGGTCGTGATAGCGCAAGAAGGCCTTGTGCAACCGGCGCTGCTCCTCGCTCTTGACGATTTCAACGTTATCGCTCTTGTAAGTGACCTTACGCAGCGGGTTCTTGCCCGAGTGGTACATGGCGGTGGCGGTGGCCATCGGCGACGGGTAAAAAGCCTGCACCTGATCGGCGCGGAAGCCGCTGCCTTTCAGCCACAGGGCGAGGTTCATCACGTCCTCATCGGTGGTGCCGGGGTGGGCGGCGATAAAGTACGGAATCAGGTACTGCTCCTTACCTGCCTCCTTGCTGTACTTCTCGAACATCCGCTTGAACTTGTCATAGCTGCCGATGCCCGGCTTCATCATCTTAGTCAGCGGGCCTTCTTCGGTGTGCTCGGGAGCAATCTTCAGGTAGCCGCCGACGTGATGGGTGACCAGCTCCTTGACGTACTCCGGCGACTCGACCGCCAGGTCATAACGCAGTCCCGAGGCGATCAGGATCTTCTTCACCCCCGGCAGCGCACGGGCGCTGCGGTACAGCTGAATCAGCGCCGAGTGATCGGTATTCAGGTTCTCGCAGATGCCGGGGAACACGCTGGACGGCTTGCGGCAGGCCGACTCGATTTCCGG
>JAURXE010000151.1 GCA_030654635.1 Pseudomonas sp. | reverse complement strand
TGCGGTATCGGGTAATAGCGGCAGCGCCGACTTGCTTGAGGCGGCCGGAATTTACCTGCAGCAGACTCCGACGCAGGTGGCGCGTTGCATCGACACGGTCGGGGTCGGCTTTATGTTCGCCCAGGTGCACCACCAGGCGATGAAATACGCAGCCACGCCACGCCGTGAGCTGGGCCTGCGGACTATTTTCAATATGCTCGGGCCGCTGACCAATCCGGCCGGCGTGCGTCATCAGGTGGTCGGCGTGTTTAGCCAGACCCTGTGCCGGCCGCTGGCCGAGGTACTTAAGCGTCTGGGCAGCAAGCATATTTTGGTGGTGCATTCGCGTGATGGCCTGGATGAGTTCAGCCTGGCCGCCGCCACCCATGTGGCCGAATTGAAAGACGGTGAGATCACCGAATACGAGGTGCGTCCGGAAGACTTCGGGCTCAGCAGCCAAACCCTGCTGGGGCTGGAAGTCGACGGCCCGCAAGCCTCGCTGGCGTTGATTCGCGATGCCCTGGGGCGGCGCAAAACCGACATCGGCCGCAAAGCCGGCGACCTGATAGTGCTGAATGCCGGCGCCGCCCTCTACGCCGCCGACCTGGCCGATAGCCTGGCTGCCGGTGTGGCACTGGCCCATGACGCGCTGCACACCGGCCTGGCGTTGGAGAAAATCGACGAGTTGGCATCCTTTACCGCGGTATTTCGGCTGGAGAATCAAGCGTGAGCCTGCCCACTATTTTGGAAAAAATTCTCGCCCGCAAAGTCGAGGAGGTGGCCGCGCGCCGCGCCCTGGTCAGCCTGTCTGCGCTGGAGCAATTGGCCCGCGACGCGGATGCACCGCGTGGTTTTGCCAATGCCTTGCAGGAGCGGGTAAAGCGCAAGGAAGCGGCGGTGATTGCCGAAATCAAAAAAGCCTCACCGAGCAAAGGCGTGTTGCGCGAGGACTTTAATCCGGCCGAATTGGCTGCCAGTTACCAGCGCGGCGGCGCCGCTTGTTTGTCGGTGCTGACCGATATCGACTTCTTTCAGGGCGCCGATTCTTACCTGCAAGAGGCCCGCGCGGCCTGCAGCCTGCCGGTGATTCGCAAAGATTTTATGATCGACCCCTACCAGATAGTCGAAGCCCGGGCGCTAGGCGCCGACTGCGTACTGCTGATAGTTTCGGCCTTGACCGATACGCAGATGGCCGAGCTGGCCAGCGTGGCCAAAGGCGTCGGCCTCGATGTGCTGGTTGAGGTGCACGATGGCGATGAGCTGGAGCGGGCGCTGCAGACCCTGGATACGCCGCTGATTGGCATCAACAACCGCAACCTGCATAACTTTGAAGTCAGCCTGGATGTGACCCTCGATTTGCTGCCCAAGATCCCCCGTGATCGCCTGGTAATCACCGAGAGCGGCATCCTCAATCGCGCCGATGTCGAGCTGATGCAGATCAGCGAGGTGCATGCCTTCCTGGTCGGCGAAGCCTTTATGCGTGCGCAAGATCCAGGCGCTGAACTGCAGCGCTTATTTTTCCCGGGTACTGGTACTGCGCCGGTGAAACTGGGTGCCGATCCAGACTGAGTTAATCCGGCCCATAAAAAAACCGGCTCGCGCCGGTTTTTTTATGCCTGGAGCATTCAGCGGGTGCCGAACACCACCATGGTTTTGCCTTTGACGTTGACCAGCCCCTGCTCTTGCAGAACCTTGAGCACGCGACCAACCATCTCCCGCGAGCAGCCGACGATACGGCCGATTTCCTGGCGAGTGATTTTGATCTGCATGCCGTCCGGGTGAGTCATGGCATCCGGCTGCTTGCACAGGTCCAGCAGGGTGCGGGCAACCCGGCCGGTTACATCCAGAAAGGCCAAGTCGCCGACTTTACGGGTGGTGTTGCGCAGACGCTCGGCCATCTGGCTGCCGAGGGCACTCATCATTTCCGGGTCTTGCACGGTCAGTTCGCGGTACTTGGTGTAGCTCAGTTCGGCCACTTCACATTCGGTTTTGGCTCGCACCCAGGCGCTGCGTTCTTTCTCGCTGCCTTCTTTCTCGAACAAGCCCATCTCGCCGAAGAAGTCGCCGGCGTTGAGGTAGGCGATGATCATCTCACGACCGTCATCATCCTCAATCAGGATGGTGACCGACCCTTTAATAATGAAGAACAGCGTCTCGCAACGGTCGCCGGCATAGATGATAGTGCTTTTGGCTGTGTAGCGACGGCGGTGGGCATGCGCGAGCAGCTTGTCGAAATTCTTTATTTTCGGTGTAAGAGTGATAGCGACCATGCACGAATCTCGGAAAGAACAGATAAGTCTCTGTTAAACAGACATTTTCTTATTAGTCATGCGGCAAGTGTGCCAGTTATCCGGCGCCAGCTTAACAGAGCCTCAATAGTAGGCGGTGATTTTGCGACGGAGCTAACAGCTAAGAGTAATTGATTTCACCAAATGCGTGGCAATGGGGGTGGTTAATGCCCTGTGTTAAGCTTGCCGCGGATTTTTTACCGGAGACTTGGCAATGAAAGCACGCATTCAATGGGCCGGTGAGGCTCTGTTTCTTGGCGAGTCGGGCAGTGGTCATGTGGTGGTGATGGACGGTCCCCCCGAGGCCGGTGGTCGCAACCTCGGCGTGAGGCCGATGGAGATGCTGCTCATCGGCCTGGGTGGCTGCAGCAACTTTGATGTAGTCAGTATTTTAAAAAAATCCCGCCAGGCGGTGGAGAGCTGCGAGGCCTTTGTTGAGGCCGAACGCGCCGATGAAGACCCAAAAGTTTTCACCAAGATCCATCTGCACTTTGTGGTCAAAGGTCGCGGCTTGAAAGAAGCCCAGGTTAAGCGGGCAGTGGAGTTGTCGGCCGAGAAATACTGCTCGGCGTCGATCATGCTCGGCCGCGCCGGCGTGGTGATCACTCACGACTACGAAATCATCGAACTGGCTTGAGGTTTCGCCGCACCCGGGCGCCTGGACTGGCGCGGGGCCGCCCGGCTCTGCATAATGCGCCCGCTTTTTAAGCTGATTCCAAGGGGTTGGCTCAAGCAAGACAACCACAATCGTCATCGAATGAGGTGTAAACCGTCCTACGCAGAAGCGCGCCGCGCCTCTGACGGGCATGCTCAATCATGTGGCAGAGCCACATTCATATAGAGAGTTACCAACGGTGAAAAGCAAACTCAAGCTCCACGGGTTCAATAACCTGACCAAGACCTTGAGCTTCAACATTTATGACATCTGCTACGCGGAAACGCCGGAAGACCAGCAGGCTTACGTTCAGTACATCAACACTGAGTACGACGCCGAGCGGCTGACGCAGATTCTCACCGATGTTGTCGACATTATCGGCGCCAATATTCTTAACATCGCCCGCCAGGACTACGATCCGCAAGGCGCCAGCGTGACCATCCTGATCTCCGAGCAGCCAGTCAGCCCGACCGAGAGCCAGATCGAGGAGTCGCCGGGCCCCTTGCCAGAAACCATTCTGGCGCACCTGGATAAGAGCCATATCACCGTGCACACCTACCCGGAAATCCATCCGGTGGAAGGCATTGCGACCTTCCGGGTGGATATCGACGTGTCCACCTGCGGGGTGATTTCACCGCTCAAAGCGCTGAACTACCTGATTCACCAGTTCGACTCCGACATAGTCACGGTCGACTACCGGGTGCGCGGTTTTACCCGTGACGTGGAAGGCAAGAAGCACTTTATCGACCACGAAATCAACTCGATCCAGAAGTACCTGTCCGAAGACACTCGTGCGGCCTATCAAATGACCGACGTGAACGTCTATCAGGAGAACCTGTTCCACACCAAGATGCTGCTCAAGGAGTTTGAGCTGGATAACTACCTGTTTGGCGACGCCACCCAGAATTTGTCCGGCGAGCAGCGTGAGCTGGTAACGGCGCGGGTTAAGCATGAAATGCTGGAGATTTTCTACGGGCGCAATATGCCCGAGTGAGTTTGCAGGCACAAAAAAGGGCGCTAGTTAGCGCCCTTTTTTGTGCCTGAAGTTTAGCGAATTCAGATCCGATAGGTACTTTTGGTCATTACCTTGGCCAGCAGGCTCATGCCGAATTTGACCGGTGCCGGGAAGCGAAAACCACCAGCCTCAATGGCGCCGGCGGCGTGCTCGGCTTCGTCGCTGCGCATCTGCTCGAGAATTGCCCGGGACTTTCCGTCTTCCGCCGGCAGCTGTTGCAGGTGTTCGTCCAGGTGCTTGCAGACCTGATCTTCGGTGGCCGCGACAAAACCCAGGCTGACCTTGTCGCTGATCATCCCGGCCACCGCGCCCACCCCAAACGACAAACCGTAGAACAGCGGATTCAGCACGCTGGGGTGGCTGCCCAGCTGGCGGATGCGTTGTTCGCACCAGGCCAGGTGGTCGATTTCTTCCTCGGCGGCATGCTCCATGGCGCTGCGCACCTGGGGCAGCTTGGCGGTCAGCGCCTGGCCTTGATACAGGCCTTGGGCGCACACCTCGCCGGTGTGGTTGATGCGCATCAGTCCGGCCACATGGCGTGTGGTGTCGGCATCGAGCTGGGCCTCTTGCTGGACTATGGCCGGGGACGGTCGATAGGGCTGGCCGCTGAACGGCAGCAAGGTGCGCAGCGCGGTGTCGGCTTGCAACAACAGGCGATCAATTGGCGAGTAATGACGTTGGTTAGCCATGGCAGCTCCGGGGTAGTTCACTGCACCAGTTTACTCCAAGCATTGCGGTGGGTCTTGATCCTGATCAGGGCGGCTCAATCCGAGTCAGGGCAGCTCGCGCAACACCCGAAAACCCTGGGCATAGTCTTTGACTTGCGGCTGCTTCATGTCGCGCAGGCTGCTGCGCAGGTACACCGGGCCGCTGTTCCAGGCACCGCCACGGGTGACCCGCGGGCTCTGGTCGAGGAGGCCGGCGCGGTCTTGTTCATGGCCGTCATAGGGCGCTGCGAAGGTCGAGGCGGTCCACTCCCAGACATTGCCGGCGGTGTCGTAGATGCCAAAGGCATTGGCCGCGAACTGGCCGACCAGGGCGGTTTTGTTGGCGATCTGCCGCGCTGTGCCGCAACCACGGCAATGGGCGCGCGGTTGCTGCTCGCTGCTGTCGAGTTGCGCGCCCCACCAGTAGTAGCTTTGGCTGCCGGCGCGGGCGGCATATTCCCACTCGGCCTCGGTTGGCAGGCGGTAAAGCTGGCCGCTGACCTTGCTCAGCCATTGGCAATAGCCCTGGGCGGCAAACCAGCTGACGTTGATCACTGGGCGCTGCGCCGACAAGCCCCAGCCTTCGTTGTCGGGCATCGGTTTGCCGGTAGCGTCGGCGTACAGCTGCCAGTCGGCGAAGGTCACCTCGAAGCGGCCCAGGGCAAAGGCCTGCTCGATCTGCGTCGGGCGCGGCGGCCGTTCGTTGTCGTTGCCGCGATCAAGACTGTCGCCCAGCACAAAGCTACCGGCCGGCAGGGCGACTAACTCCGGGCCTTGTTGGTGATTGCTCAGTGGGTCACGAAACACGCTGCCAGCCTCGATGGCGAGGGCCGGCAGGGGTAGCAACAGCGTCAGGGCGACGCCGATTAGCCCTCGCATCAACCCGGCGGCCACTGCATCTGGCGCTGACCGAGCACGTGCATATGGATGTGATAAACCGTCTGGCCGCCTTGCGGGTTGCAGTTCATCGCCACCCGAAAGCCAGCTTCGCAGCCTTGCTCAAGCGCCAGGCGCTGGGCGGTGAAGAGGATGTGGCCGGCCAGGGCCTTGTCGTCTTCGGTGAGGTCGTTGAGGGTGTTGATGTGTTTTTTCGGGATCACCAGAAAATGCACCGGCGCGGCCGGGCTGATGTCGTGAAAGGCGACCACATGTTCATCTTCATACAGCTTGCGCGCGGGAATGTCCCCGGCGACGATTTTGCAGAATAGACAGTCCACGGACAGTCTCCCGGCTCGTTATTTGAGCGCCAGAGTGTAACCATGCGCGCTCGGGGCGACCAGCGTTCAGCGGCGGTGCGTTACCCCTAACCTGTTCAGCGGCCCGCTAGGCGACGCACAAGGAGTGGCAGTGATTAACGATATTCATGATTTGGGGCTGGTACTCGATTCGCGGGTTAAGTTGGTGGTGATCGAGTCCTGGGATGAGCCTCGGGTGCTGGAAACCCTTACCAGTTTGGCGATCAAGCGCGGCTTGGGGCTCTACACCTGGGCCATTACCGAGGGCTTGCAGCGGCTGGGTTTTGCCGGCGCAGCCGGCGAGCAGAGCGAAAGCCTGGAGCCGGAGGCGGCGCTCAAGCTGATCATGCACGACCCACAGCCCAATCTCTATGTGCTCTGTGATTTGCATCCGTTCCTGATCGACAACCCCAAGCTGGTGCGTTTGCTGAAGGAGATCGCCCAAGCGGAAGGCCAACACCGGCCGACCCTGGTGCTGGTCTCCCATGCGCTGAAATTGCCCGCCGAAGTGCAGCGCTACGCCGCCCGTTTCAGTCTGGCGTTGCCGACCGAGGATGAGTTGCTGGCGATAGTGCGCGATGAGGCGACGCGCTGGAGTGAGGGCAATCGCGGTGCGCGGGTGCGCACCGACAATCGCACCCTGCAGCAGGTGGTGAAAAATCTGCGTGGCATGGGCCATGCCCAGGCGCGGGCCTTGGCGCGACAGGTTATTTGTAATGATGGCGCCATCACCCAGGACGACCTGCCCAAGCTGAACAAGAGCAAGTTCCAGTTGCTCGACCTGGACGGCGTGCTGAGCTTTGAGTACGACACCGCGCGCTTTGCCGAGGTCGGCGGGTTGCGCAACCTCAAACGCTGGTTGGGTGATCGTGAGCAGGTGTTTCTGGCCGGCAAGGCCGATGATTTGCCCAAGGGCGTGATGCTGGTCGGCGTGCAGGGCGGCGGCAAGAGTCTGGCGGCCAAGGCGATTGCCGGGCTCTGGGGTTTGCCGTTGCTGCGGCTGGACTTTGCCTGCCTGTACAACAAGTTCTTTGGCGAAACCGAGCGCAACTTGCGCGAAGCGCTGCAACTGGCCGAGCAGATGGCGCCCTGCGTGCTGTGGATGGATGAGATTGAAAAAGGCCTGGCCAGCGGCGAGCAGGATGGCGGTGTCAGTCAGCGGGTGCTCGGCACTTTGCTGACCTGGATGGCCGAGCGCAAGGCGCCGGTATTTATGGTGGCGACCGCCAATGCCATCGAGCGGCTGCCACCGGAGCTGGTGCGCAAGGGCCGCTTCGATGAGCTGTTTTTTGTCGATTTGCCGGATGCCGAGGTGCGTGCCGAAATTTTCCGCATTCACCTGCAGCGTCGCGAGCAGGAGCCGGGCCTGTTTGATCTGGCCCAACTGGCCGCGGTCAGTGATGGCTTTGCCGGGGCGGAGATCGAGCAGGCGGTGGTCAGCGCCCTGTATGCCGCCCAAGCCCGGCAGCAAGCGGTCGATCAGGCCTTGTTGGTGCAGATGATCCAGGGCAGTTCGCCGCTGTCGGTGGTGATGGCCGAAGACCTGGCGCAGCTGCGTGACTGGGCCGACGGCCGCACTGTAAGTGCCGATTAAAGGAAAACTACTGCGCTCGGCCATGCGGCGTTGAAATCAGCTGTCGCGGGCTAGATTTTCCAGCGACGGCCTAGTCGGCTTTGCGTCCCGAGCTTGAGCGGTTGACCTTACCCACTAGGCGCCGCACCAGGGCGCGCGGAATCAGGCGTGGCCAGTAGGCCATGAGCTTGTTGCGCCAGCCGGGGATGATGATGGCGCGGTTTTTCTCCAGCGCCTGTACCGTCAGCAGCGCCACTTCTTCGCAGCTCATCATCAGCGAGCTGCGTTCCAGTTTGGCGCTTTTCATCTGCGCATTGCGAAAGAACGCGCTGCGGGTCGGGCCTGGACACAGTACTGAGACCTGGATGCCATGCTTTTTAAGCTCTTCGCGCAGGCCTTCGGAAAAACTCAGCACAAAGGCTTTGCTGGCGTAGTAGTTGCTCATCCATGGGCCGGGCTGAAAGCTGGCCACCGAGGCGACGTTAAGAATCTGTCCGCCGCCTTGTTGCAGCATGCGCTGGCCCAGGGCATGGCAGAGGCGGGTGAGGGCGAGGATATTGACTTCAATCAGCTGTTGCTCGCGGCTCCAGTCCTGCTTGAGAAAGGCGCCGGCCGTGCCGATCCCAGCATTGTTGACCAGCAGATCGATCTGCCGATCGGCTTGCTCCAGTTCTTGCAGCAGGCCAGAGAGCTGCAACGGCTCGCTTAAATCGCAGGCGCTGAACAGCACCTCAACGCCAAAGCGCTGGGTCAGTTCGCAGGCAATACTTTCCAGCGCGTCGCGCTGGCGGGCCACCAGGATCAGGTTACGGCCACGGCGGGCGAGGGCTTCGGCGAGGGCTAAGCCAATCCCGCTAGAGGCGCCGGTAATCAGGGCGTAACGGGACATGCATGTTCTCCATCAGCCCGCGGCCGGGCGGCCGCGGTAACAAGTTATTACTGTTCTTCGTTGGTGTAGGCGTCGTCAGCGGCTTCAGCGTCGTCAAAGGCTGCTGCGGGTTCGACGGCGGTCGCCGCCTCGGCGGCATCCGCCGCTTCATCTGAATAGGTGGCGCTGTCGGCTTCTTCATATTCATAGTTGCTGGCCTGGGCATCACGGGCGCGCTCTACATAGTCCTGATAAGACGGAATGGCGATGGCCGCGAGAATGCCCAGCACCGGTACCAGCAACCAAAGGCTGGCGAGTATCTTCACGCCACGGCTGTTGGGCGGTGGCGGTGGGCCGAAGCGGTTAGCGCCGGTGCTGCCGGGCACTACGACCATGATGATGGAGAACACACTGCCAACTACCGGGATCAGGCTGACCAGCAGTAGCCAGCCAGACCAGCCGATGTCGTGCAGGCGCTTGACGCCAATCTGGATGCCGACCACGACCATGGCGATGACTGCCAAGGTGCCGAGCAGACCGCCAATAATGGTCAGCAGCGAGGTGTCGCTGCCAAGTGCGAAAATCACTGCCATGCCGATGCCGACAATTACCATGGCTACAGCCGTCATCGCCAGTGACCAGGCCAGATACCGCAGGCGGCCTAGGCGCCCTTCAATACCGAAGGGTTTCAGTTCGGCAAACTCTGGCAGCGCTTCGGCGACATTGGCGGTCGGCGGTGCGTAAGGGGTTGCGCTTATTGGTGTGCTGGCCGGGGCCGCAGTTGTCGCTGGGCTGGCGGTTGGCGCCGGTGCGCTGTCGCCGAGTTCGGCCTGGCGGGCGAGAAACTTGTCGATGATGATGCCGCAGGCTTCGCATTCCACGGTCTTGGCTTGCTCATGGCCGCACTTGGGGCAGTGCATGCGCAGGTCGTTGCTGGCGGTTGTGGTTGTACTAATCGTATTGGGATTGATGTGATCTTCGGTCTCGACCAAGCTCAGGCTGGCGGCCAGATCGGCCTCTTTACGGACCTTGGCGCCGGTGCGCTGCAGGGCTGCCAGGTATTTGTCGGCTTCCTCTTCCGACAGGTCGCGCTTCAGGGCGATGGGGCCGCCGTCGAACAGACTGTTGATCTTGGTTTTGTCGCTTTTGAACAGTTGCGCGAGTTTCTCTTTGACCTCGTCCAACAGGGCATCGGGCATTAGTTCGCCATTGAAGACGATTTTGAATTTGGCTTGTGGCATGCGGGCGTCCCTGTCAGCAGTAGGGGTGGGTGTGCGCACAGCCTAATAGCCGCGCGGCCTTGGATACAAGGGCGCGCGGCAATAAAAGGCGGCGTAGTTCAGCTCTTGGCGTGGATTATTTTGCCCAGTGCTGGGCCAGTTGCGCGCTGCGCTGGTGGGCGCTGCGGTATTCCGCGTCCAGGCGGGCGATCAGCTCGGCAACCGTTGGCAGGTCGGTGATGCTGCCAGCCCCCTGGCCGGCCGACCAGACGGTTTTCCAAGCCTTGGCTTCTTCGTTCATCGGCTTGAGCTTTTCGCCGTAATTGACTTCGCCTTTGTTTTGCAGGGCTTGCAGGTCGTAACCGGCGGCTTGCAGACTCTGGCGCATAAAACTGGCCGGGATGCCGGACACCGCCGGGGTGTGAATGATGTCTGCGGCTTGAGCCTCCAGCAGCATCTGCTTGTAGGCATCGCCGGCATGGCTCTCTTGGGTTGCGATAAAGCGGGTGCCGAAGTAAGCCAGATCCGCCCCGAGTAATTGTGCGGCCAGAATCTCGTGGCCCTGGTTGAGGCAGCCGGCCAGCAACAGGGTCTTGTCGAAGAACTGACGAATCTCGGCAATCAGCGCAAAGGGGCTCCAGGTGCCGGCATGGCCACCGGCGCCGGCGGCCACGGCGATCAGGCCATCAACCCCGGCTTGCGCGGCTTTTTCGGCATGTCGGCGGGTGGTCACGTCGTGAAATACCAGGCCGCCGTAACTGTGCACCGCATCGACCACTTCCTTCACCGCGCCCAGGCTGGTGATGACGATGGGCACGCGTTTCTCCACGCATATGGCCAGGTCCGCCTGCAGCCGTGGGTTGGTCTGGTGAACAATCAGGTTGACCGCATAGGGCGCGGCATCGGCCGCCAGCCCCGCTTCGATTTCATCCAGCCAGGCGCGAAACTCGCTGCTTTCGCGCAGGTTCAGCGCCGGGAAGCTGCCGACCACGCCGTTATTGCAGCAGGCCAATACCAGTTGCGGGTTGGAGACCAGAAACATCGGCGCGGCCACCAGGGGTAGACGCAAGCGTTGGGCGAGCAGGTCAGGCAGGGACATGGCATTTCCTCTTGTTAGGTTGGCGCGGCTCAGAAGGGTTTGATTACCACCAACAGCACAATCGCCAGCAAAAACAGCACCGGCACTTCATTGAACCAGCGGTAGAACACATGGCCGCGAGCGTTTTCGCCACGGGCAAAGGCTTTCAGTTGCGCACCGCACAGGTGGTGATAACCGAGCAAAAGCAACACCAGAGTCAGCTTTACGTGCAGCCAGCCCATGCTCAGCCAGCCCGGGTTGAGGTACAGCAGCCAGCCGCCGAGCAACAAGGTGGCGACCATCGAGGGCTGCATGATGCCGCGATAGAGCTTGCGCTCCATGACGCAGAAACGCTCATGACTGACGGTATCGCTGCTCATGGCGTGGTAAACGAATAAGCGCGGCAGATAGAACAGTGCGGCGAACCAGGTCACCACGGCGATGATGTGAAAGGCTTTCACCCAGAGATACAGCATGTGTTCTTTCCCCTAATAAAGTGAACGAATAGTAGTGGCTGGTGGCCCCGTGCGTCACCCTAACAGTTGGCTGGCAGGGCGTGCGGCCGTATCATCGGTGCCTTTCTAGTGGGTTTGTTTGAGGGGCGGGTCATGGTCAAGGTTGGTATCGTCGGCGGCACGGGCTACACCGGGGTTGAATTACTGCGTTTACTGGCGCAGCACCCGGAGGCAGAAGTAGCAGTGATTACCTCGCGCTCGGAAGCGGGCGTGAAGGTGGCGGACATGTACCCGAACCTGCGCGGCCACTATGACTCGCTGGCCTTCAGTGTGCCCGATAGCGCGGCGCTGGGCGCTTGTGATGTGGTGTTCTTCGCCACCCCGCACGGAGTCGCCCATGCGCTGGCCGGTGAACTGCTGGCCGCGGGTACGCAGGTGATCGACCTGTCGGCAGATTTTCGCCTGCAAGACGCGGACGAATGGGCGCAGTGGTACGGTCAGCCCCATGGCGCGCCAGAGTTACTGGCTGAGGCCGTCTATGGCCTGCCGGAAGTTAATCGGGCCAAGATCCAGCAAGCGCGCTTGATTGCCGTGGCGGGCTGCTACCCGACGGCCACTCAGCTGGGCTTTCTGCCGTTGCTGGAGGCGGGAATCGCCGATAACACCCGACTGATTGCCGACTGCAAATCAGGGGTCAGTGGCGCCGGTCGTGGTGCCAGTGTTGGTTCGCTGTTTAGCGAAGCCGGTGAGAGCATGAAAGCCTATGGGGTGAAAGGCCATCGGCACCTGCCGGAAATCAGCCAAGGCCTGCGCCGGGCGGCCGGTGGCGATATTGGCCTGACCTTTGTGCCGCACCTGACGCCGATGATTCGTGGCATTCACGCCACGCTGTCCGCGACAGTGACGGACCGTTCGATTGATCTGCAAGCGCTGTTCGAGCGGCGTTATGCCAATGAGCCTTTTGTCGATGTGATGCCGGCCGGCAGCCATCCAGAAACCCGCAGCGTACGCGGCGCCAATGTCTGCCGTTTAGCCGTGCATCGCCCGCAAGACGGCGATCTGGTGGTGGTGTTGTCGGTGATAGATAACCTGGTCAAGGGCGCTTCAGGCCAAGCCATACAGTGCATGAATATCCGTTTGGGCCTGAATGAGGGCTTGGGCTTGGGGCATG
>JAURXE010000142.1 GCA_030654635.1 Pseudomonas sp. | reverse complement strand
GCCCTTTGCCGTAGACGAGGCCGAGGTGCAGCGCTTGCTGGCAGCGCCGCAATGGTCGCTGCAAGTGCTTGAGGCGCGTGATGTGCTGGGTGAGAACTGGAAGTTTTTGCAGCGTGGCTTGAGTCGGCTGGACGAGCGGGTTTATCGGTTGCAGCGCGGTTAATCGCGGGCACAAAAAAGGGCGACTCAGGTCGCCCTTTTTATTACTGCCGATTTAGCCGCGTTGACGCAGTGCTTCGATGCGGTCTTCCAGTGGCGGGTGGGTCATCAGCAGGCCAGCCAGGCCGTGCTTGAGTCCACCGTTGATGCCGAAAGCCATCAGGCTGGAAGGCATGGTCACCGGCACTTCCTGTTCGGCCTTCAGGCGTTGCAGGGCGGCGATCATCGCGCCGGTGCCGGCCAGGTTGGCGCCGGCTTCGTCGGCACGGAATTCGCGTTTACGCGAGAACCACATGACGATGATGCTGGCCAGAATGCCCAGTACCAGTTCGGCGAAGATGGTGGCGACGAAATAACCGATGCCTTGGCCTTCTTCGTTTTTCAGTATCACCTTGTCGACGAAATTGCCGAAGATCCGCGCGAAGAACATCACAAAGGTGTTCACCACGCCCTGGATCAGTGCCAGGGTAATCATGTCACCGTTGGCGACGTGGCCGATTTCGTGAGCCAGTACGGCGCGCACTTCATCGGGCGAGAAGCGCTCCAGCAAGCCTTGGCTGACGGCTACCAGCGCGTCGTTTTTGTTCCAGCCAGTGGCGAAAGCGTTGGATTCGTAAGCCGGGAAAATCCCCACCTCCGGCATCTTGATCCCGGCGGCGCGGGATAGTTCTTCCACGGTTTGCATCAACCATTGTTCGTGGCGGGTCCGTGGCTGGGTGATGATCTGTGTGCCGGTGCTCATCTTGGCCATCCACTTGGAGATGAGCAGCGAGACCAGTGAGCCGGCAAAACCGAATACCGCACAGAAGGCCAGCAAGCTGCCGTAGTTCTGTCCGGTATAACGGTCCACTCCCAGCAATTTGAGGGTGATGCTGGCGATCAGCAGCACTGCCAAGTTGGTGGCTAGGAACAGAAAAATGCGCTTCATGGTTGGAACAATCTCCTTGATATGAATAAGTCGCGCGCGGGCCGTGCGTAAGGCTTTGGCTTGGCGCGTTTATAGACGGGTATATAAGGCTGCAGCCCCTGCGGATTCAAGCCGGGGACTATTTCAAACTGTGTCGTTTGCGTCGCTGTGGCCGGTCAGGGGGCTGACGAACAGGTGCTGGGTTAACAGCGCCACACGCTCGCTTTGGCGACTGCCCAGCGCCTCGCGCAGTTGGTAGGCCAGGGTTGCCTGTACCCGAAGGATGCTGGGGGTTAGCTGCTGGTCGGGGTTGCTCAGCGGCAAGGCGCGGGTCAAGCGCAGAAAGCCTTTTTCGCTAAGTACCGCCTGATCGAGAGCGTCATACGCAATGCATGAGTCAAAGCGCAGATAACCTTCTTCGGCCAGCCATAGCAGGGCGCCTAGGCAGTTTTGATGGCGCTGGCTGGGCAGGCCGAAATCATCCGGCTCTTCGCGCCCGATCAGATCTTCGACATACAGGGCCACCTTGCGCGGGAAGGCCTGATAGAGCAGCAGCATGGCGGCGGCTGCGTCCTTGTAGAACTCGTCGATCTGCAGGTCCATGGCGCGGGGTTATTGGCTGTAGGTCTTGAGGAAGTTGCCGATCCGGCCGATGGCGGTGGACAGTTCATCCACGCGGGGCAGGGTGACCACCCGGAAGTGATCCGGCCACGGCCAGTTAAACGCCGTGCCTTGGACGATCAGCAGCTTCTCGGAAAGCAGCAGATCGAGAACGAATTTCTCGTCATTGTGGATCGGGCAGACCTTTGGGTCGATTTTCGGGAAGGCGTAGAGCGCGCCCATGGGCTTGACGCAGCTGACGCCGGGGATGCTGTTAAGCAATTCCCAGGTGCGGTTGCGTTGCTCCAGTAAGCGGCCGTTGGGCAGCACCAGGTCATTGATGCTCTGGTAGCCGCCCAGCGCGGTTTGAATCGCGTGTTGGCTCGGCACGTTGGCGCACAGGCGCATGTTGGCCAGGATATCCAGACCTTCGATATAGCTCTGGGCCTTGTGCTTAGGCCCGGACAGTGCCACCCAGCCGGAACGGAAACCGGCCACCCGGTAAGATTTGGACAGGCCGTTGAAGGTCAGGCAGAACACGTCCGGCGCCAAGGACGCAGTGCAGATGTGCACGGCGTCGTCGTAGAGAATCTTGTCGTAGATCTCGTCGGAGAACACCACTAGGTTGTGCTGACGGGCCAGTTCGAGCATGTCGAGCAGCACTTCTTTGGAGTACACCGCGCCCGTTGGATTGTTCGGGTTGATGATCACCAGGGCCTTGGTGTTGGGGGTGATCTTGGCCTTGATG
>JAURXE010000416.1 GCA_030654635.1 Pseudomonas sp. | reverse complement strand
AGCGCAGCAGCAAGGCGCGCCTTGGCCGGAAAGTTTGTTCGTCGATGTGCAGTCGGGTTTCGAGGGCTTGCAGGTCGAAATCGAGCTATTGCGTCAGCAACTCTATAGCAGCAGTGAGGCGGTGCCGGTTACGCCAGCGGCTGCAGCGAGTCTCGAAGAGATCGAGGCTCCAGCCAGCGTCTCGGTGCCGCGTGCCGAACTTAGCCTGCCGATCATCGCCGCCAGCGCCATGCCGGCCAAAGTCGAAGTGGCCAAGGTGTTGCCCTTTGTGCGGCGCGCCCAAGAAGCCGCGTTGGAAGCCGCATCCCGGCGGGCTCCGCAAGAGTTGGTTAAGGTGCCGGCCGATCTACTGGAAGGCCTGGTCAACCTGGCGGGGGAGACTTCGATCTTCCGCGGTCGGGTTGAACAACAGGTCAGCGATGTGAGTTTCACCCTCGGCGAGATGGAAGCCACCATCGACCGGGTGCGTGACCAGTTGCGCCGTCTCGATACCGAAACCCAGGCACAGATTCTCAGCCGTTATCAGGAAGAAGCTGAGCGGGTCGGTTATGAAGATTTTGACCCACTGGAAATGGACCGCCACTCGCAGCTGCAACAGCTGTCGCGGGCACTGTTCGAGTCGGCCTCCGACTTGCTCGACCTGAAGGAAACCCTGGCCGCGCGTAACCGCGATGCGGAAACCCTGTTGCTGCAACAGGCGCGGGTCAACACCGAACTGCAGGAAGGCCTGATGCGCACCCGCATGGTGCCTTTCGACCGGCTGGTACCACGGCTGCGGCGGATCGTGCGCCAGGTGGCTGGTGAACTGAACAAACAAGTCGACTTTGTGGTCGGTAACGCCGACGGCGAAATGGACCGTGCCGTGCTGGAGCGCATAGTCGCGCCGCTGGAACATATGCTGCGCAACGCCGTGGACCACGGCATCGAGCCGGCTGAGGTGCGCCGCGCTGCGGGTAAATCCGAGGTCGGCAATATTCGCCTGACCCTGGGGCGTGAGGGTGGCGACATTCTGCTGACCCTGGCCGATGACGGCGGCGGTATTCGCCTCGAAGCGGTACGCCGTAAAGCCATCGAGCGCGGCATGCTGGATGCAGACTCAGATTTGTCCGATCACGAAATCTTGCAGTTTATTCTCGAGGCTGGTTTCAGCACGGCGGAGAAGGTCACGCAGATTTCCGGGCGTGGCGTCGGCATGGACGTGGTCCACTCCGAAGTTAAACAACTCGGCGGCTCGATGAGCATCGAGTCGACGCCGGGCGAGGGCACTCGTTTCCTGATACGTCTGCCCTTTACCGTATCGGTCAACCGCGCCTTGATGGTGTTGTCCGGTGAAGACCTGTATGCCATCCCGTTGAACACCATTGAAGGTATCGTGCGGGTCTCGCCCTATGAGCTTGAGGCTTATTACGGCCCGGATGCACCGAAATTTGAATACGCCGGGCAGACCTATGAGCTGAAATACCTCGGCGACCTGCTCAATAACGGTCAGCAGCCCAAGCTGATAGGTCAGAGTCTGCCGCTGCCGGTCATCTTGGTGCGCTCCAACGAGCACGCTGTGGCAGTGCAAGTGGACAGCTTGGCTGGCTCGCGGGAAATCGTGGTGAAGAGCCTCGGCCCGCAGTTCGCCGGCGTGCACGGAGTGTCGGGTGCGACCATCCTTGGCGACGGTCGTGTGGTGATCATTCTCGACCTGCTGGCGACCATTCGGGTCTTGCATGCCCATCTGTTGTCGCAACTGCAGCCGCGTTTGGCTGGGGCTTCCACTGCAACCCCTGAGGTTGAAGCGGATCGGCCGGTGTTGGTGATGGTGGTCGATGACTCGGTCACGGTACGCAAGGTGACCAGTCGTCTGCTTGAGCGTAACGGCATGAACGTGATGACCGCCAAAGACGGCGTCGATGCCATCGCGCAATTGCAGGAGCGCAAGCCGGACATCATGCTGCTGGACATCGAAATGCCGCGCATGGACGGTTTCGAAGTGGCCACCCTGGTGCGTCACGATGAACGCCTTAAAGACCTGCCAATCATCATGATTACCTCGCGTACCGGTAGCAAACACCGGGATCGAGCTATGTCGATTGGCGTCAACGAGTACTTGGGTAAGCCGTATCAGGAATCCTTGTTGCTCGAAACGATCCAGCAGTTGGTTATTAAACATGACTGAGCGAGCCGCTGCCCGCATCGCGGTATTGGCCGATACCTCGTTGCAGCGCCATGTGTTGCAACAGGCCTTGGTGGCTAACGGTTATACCGTGGTGCTGAACACCGATCCGGCGCGTCTCGACGAGGCAGCGCTGGCTGCGTGTGAGACCGATTTGTGGCTGGTCGATTTAGCCCAGACCGAAGACTCCCCCTTGGTTGATCACTTGCTTGAGCGAGCCAGTGCGCCGGTATTGTTTGGCGAAGGTCATGCGCCGGAGCGCCACTCCGAGAACTACCCGCGCTGGGAGCGGCGGCTGTTCGGCAAGCTTAAAAAATTAGTCGGCGATCCGTCCCAAGGAGTTGGCCGTAGCCTTGAAACACTGATGCTCGATACGCAGCGGCCCGCTCGCCTAGAGCTACCGCAGGCGCTGGCCAATACCCTCTTGATTGCCGGCGCGCCCGCCAAACAGGTGTGGTTGTTGGCGGCTTCCATGGGTGGCCCGGCGGCAGTTAAAGAGTTTCTCGACGCGCTGCCCGGTGGGCTGCCGGTGGGGTTTGTTTATGCCCAGCATATCGACGCCAGTTTTGAGACAAGCTTGCCGCAAGCGGTAGGTCGGCATAGCCAGTGGCAGGTCAATCTGGCCCGGCATGGCGATCCGGTGCGGTGTGGCGAAGTGGTGGTAGTACCTATCAGTTTTGAGCTGGGCTTTGCCGACGATGGGGCGATGCAGATTGCTGATCGCGGCTGGCCAGAACCCTACAGCCCGTCGATTGACCAGATGATGCTCAATCTGGCCCAGCATTTTGGCCTGCAATGCGGCGTCATAGCCTTCAGTGGCATGGGCAGCGATGGCAGTGCGGCGGCCGCCTACGTACGCCGTCAAGGCAGCGAGATCTGGACCCAGCGGGCAGACAGCTGCGCCTGTTCAAGCATGCCGGACAGCTTGCGCGAGGGCGGCTACAGCGCCTTCAGTGGTGCGCCCCGTGAGCTGGCGGAGTCGCTGGTTAACCGACTGGTCGGTCAGTGCAGCTAAATACCCGAATTAGGATGATCCAATGAGCCAAGCCGTCGCCAGCCCCACTCCAGCCACCGCCAACAGCGCCAGCACTCTGACCGGGCTGATGGTGCCTTTGACCGATCGCACCCTGTTGCTACCTAACGTCGCGGTGGCCGAGTTACTGCCCTACCGTGCACCGCAAGCCACCCCAGGTATGCCGGCGTGGATGCTGGGGCAGATCGCCTGGCGCGACCTGCGTTTGCCATTGCTGTCCTTCGAGGCCGCCTCCGATGGTCAGTCGGCAGTTGGTCCCAATACCCGCGTGGCGGTGATCAATGCCTTGGGTGGCCGCCCGCAAGTTAAGTTCTTGGCGCTGCTGGTGCAGGGCATTCCACGTTCGATCAAACTGGAAAGCAACCTGGCCCGCGCCAATGTGCACCTGGCGCCGCTGGAACTGGATGCAGTCAGCATTGGCGATGGGGTGTTAAAGATTCCCGATCTGATTGGTCTTGAACAACTGCTGGCCGATGCCGGATTGATTTAAATAGACGCAGCGCATGTTGCCAATGGTGGGCAATGCTTCGCAGTTGCCCACCCTACATCCCTTACATATCCCCCCACAGATGTTGCGCCAGCGCCAGTGCTACCACCGGCGCGGTCTCGGTGCGCAAGACCCGTGGCCCCAAACGCGCCGAGTGAAAGCCGGCGCCTTGTGCCTGCGCCACTTCGGCGTCATTCAAACCGCCTTCCGGGCCAATTAAAAAGGCCAGTGACTGAGGTTGCTGGTGGCTGGCCAGAGGATCGGCCACCGGGTGCAGCACCAGTTTTAGATCGGCTTCAGTGCTGTGCAGCCATTCGCTCAAACTCAGGGGCGGATGAATCACCGGCACAGTCGAACGGCCGCACTGCTCGCAGGCACTGATGGCGATTTGTCGCCAGTGGGCCAGACGCTTGTCGGCGCGCTCATCGCTTAAGCGCACTTCGCAGCGCTCGCTGACGATCGGCGTGATGGCGTTAACCCCAAGCTCGGTGGCTTTTTGAATCGCCCAATCCATTCGCTCGCCGCGCGACAAGCCCTGGCCAAGATGAATGCTTAGGCTCGAATCTGGCTGGCCTGGCAGACATTGACTGAGTTGTACGCGTACCTGTTTTTTACCGACTTCAGTCAGCTCGCCCTGATACTCCAGGCCTGAGCCGTCAAACAGTTGCACGCCGGCGCCGACATTCAAGCGCAGCACGCGGCTGAGGTAGTGCGCCTGGGCTTCGGGCAGGGCGTGTTCACCCAGGCTCAGGGGGGCGTCGATAAACAAGCGTGACAGTCTCATCGCGGATCTCGTAGTCAGGGTCTGGTGTGCGGGCTTTAGCCCGGGTCTCGATGGTTGGGGTGCAGGTTCGACAGTACCGAAACGCTGATGCTGTCGCGGCAGGCCAGGTCGATGCCTTCGCTGGCCACCTCGGCAAGAAAATCGATTTGCTCAGGCGTAATCACGTAGGGCGGCAGAAAATACACCACATTGCCCAATGGGCGCAGCAACGCGCCGCGCTCCAGGGCATGTTGATAGACCTTCAGGCCGCGTCGCTCTTGCCAGGCGTAGGGGGTCTTGCTGGCTTTGTCCTGCACTATCTCGATGGCCAGGGCCATGCCGGTCTGGCGTACTTCGGCCACATGGGGGTGATCGACCAGGTGGGCGGTGGAGCTGGTCATGCGGCTGGCGAGGGCCTTGTTGGCTTCGATGATGTTGTCGTCGCGAAAGATATCCAGGGTTGCCAACGCCGCCGCGCAGGCCAGCGGATTGCCGGTGTAGGTGTGCGAATGCAGGAAGGCCCGCAGGGTGGCGTAGTCGGCGTAGAAGGCCTGGTAGATATCGTCGGTGGTTAACACTGCGGCCATCGGCAAATAGCCGCCGGTGAGCGCCTTGGACAGCACTAAAAAGTCTGGGGTGATGCCGGCTTGCTCGCAGGCGAACATGCTGCCGGTACGGCCGAAGCCGACGGCAATCTCATCGTGAATCAGGTGCACGCCGTAGCGGTCGCAGGCCTCACGCAGCAGCGTGAGATAGATCGGGTGATACATGCGCATGCCACCAGCGCCCTGGATCAGTGGCTCGACTATCACCGCCGCAACCTCATGATGATGCTCGGCCAAGGTTTGCTCCATGGCGGCAAACATGGTGCGCGAGTGCGCTTCCCAGCTCACCCCTTCGGGGCGCAGGTAGCAGTCCGGGCTCGGCACCTTAATGGTGTCGAGCAGCAGGGATTTGTAGGTTTCGGTAAACAGCGACACATCGCCCACCGACATGGCCGCAATGGTTTCGCCGTGGTAGCTGTTGGTCAGGGTGACGAAGCGTTGCTTGGCGGATTTACCGCTGTTGAGCCAGTAGTGAAAGCTCATCTTCAGCGCGACTTCGATGCCCGAGGAGCCGTTGTCGGCATAGAACACCCGGTTCAGCCCAGCAGGGGTGATCTGTACCAGACGCTCCGACAACTCGATCACCGGTTGATGGCTAAAGCCGGCCAGCATCACATGCTCAAGGTTATCCAACTGGTCCCGGATGCGCTGATTGATCCGTGGGTTGCCATGGCCAAACACATTGACCCACCAGGAACTGACCGCGTCCAGGTAACGCTTACCGTTAAAATCTTCCAGCCACACGCCGTCGCCGCGCTTGATCGGAATCACCGGCAGGCGTTCGTGGTCTTTCATCTGGGTGCAGGGGTGCCAAAGCACGGCCAAATCCCGTTGCATCCACTGATCATTGAGGTTCATGGGGCTGTGCTCCTTTTGCAATCGGCCAAGCCTATCAGATGCGCGCGGGTGGGTTCGCGCCACGGCGTCGGATACGTCTGGTCCGCGTATCGGTGCAGGCGTATCCTGCGCGCCGACGTTTTTAAATTGAGCCTTAAGCTCTGCAGGGGTTTGCACATGATGGCCGGTTGGTTGCGCGCATCAGCGCTAGTGGTAGTGGGTATGTTCGGCGCGCAGGCGCAAGCTCAAGATAAATCGCCGGTGGCGATTGTGGTGGGTGGCGGTTTGTCTGGGCTGTCGGCCGCCTACGAGCTGCAACAGGCCGGCTGGCAGGTGACCTTGCTGGAAGCCAAAGCCACCATCGGCGGTCGCTCGGGCTTGGCGGCCAGCGAGTGGATTGGTAGCGCCAAGGCGCAGCCGACGCTGAATGGCTATCTCGAACGCTTCAAGGTAAAAACCCAAGACGCCCCGGATTTTGTCCGCGTGCCGGGTTATCTGATCAATGGTCAGTACTTCAACTTTGCCGATCTGGAAAAAACCAAGCCGGCCACTGCGGCGGGCATCAAGGCCTATGAGAAAGCCTTGGATGAGTTGGCGGCGTCCATGGACGACCCGCTTAAGCCCACAGCCAACAGCGCGCTGTTTGCCCTCGATCAGCGTAACGTCGCTGGCTGGCTCGACCAGCTGAAACTCGACCCAACAGCGCGGCAGTTGGTTAACCAGCGGATTCGCGCCCGCTACGACGAGCCTTCGCGGCTGTCCTTGCTGTACCTGGTGCAGCAGGCGCGAGTTAATCGCGGGGTTGCCGAGGGCGACCAGCGCGCCGCCCGTTTGCCCGGTGGTAGCCAGGTATTGGCCCAGGCCTTCCTCAAGCAGTTGAAGGTAACCAAGACTAACTCGGCGGTGTCGGCGATCATTCAAGACAAAGACGGCGTAACCGTTAAGGCCGGTGCCGTTGGTTACCATGCCGACTACGTGGTGATGGCCGTGCCGCTGAAGGCCTTGGCGAAGATTCAGCTGCAGCCGGCCTTGGATGCGCCGCGTCAGGCCGCGCTGAAAGGCACCAACTACGGCTGGCGTGACCAGATTTTGCTGAAGTTCAAAACCCCGGTGTGGGACAGCAAGGCGCGCCTGACCGGCGAGATTTACAGCGACCAAGGTCTGGGCATGCTGTGGATCGAGCCGGCGATTAAAGGTGGCGCCAATGTGCTGATCAACCTGTCCGGCGACAACGCCCGTTTGCTCAAAAGTTTTGGTGACCGGCAAGTGGCCGATCAGGTTTTGATCCGCCTGCACTCCTTTTATCCGAAGGCACGCGGTGCCTACAGCGGCTATGAGATGCGTCGTTACAGCGCTGATGCTGGTATCGGCGGTGCTTACTTGGCCTTTGGCCCAGGACAGATGAGTCGCTTCTGGCAATTGTGGGCGCAACCGCAGCAACGCCTGGCCTTTGCCGGTGAGCATACCGATGCGCTTTATCCGGGCACCCTGGAAGGTGCCTTGCGCAGTGGTAAGCGCGCCGCCGCGCAGTTACAAGCGCTTAAAGATGGCAAAGCCGCCGGGGCGACTAGCGCGCCGGCGGTGGCTGCCAAGGACAAGCCAGAGGCAGAACAACCGGGATTTTTCAGTAAGTTGTTTAATTAACAGCCGCCGCTCAACTGCCGGACATTTCGCTCGCCACTCAAGGTTATAACGCTGCAGGGTGAGGGTCTTGCAGCTCTGCGCTTAGGCTGTCGAGGGCCAGGGCCGCGCTGAGGAACACCCGGCCGCTGAGGGGTTTGAGCAGTAAATCACTTTGCTGCAGGCGGTCCATCAGCGGCCCTTTGACCTCAGCTAGGTGCAACTTAATCGAACGATTGAGCAGGTTGCGATTGAGCTCGGCCAGGCTGTAGAGCGCGCTGGTGT
>JAURXE010000133.1 GCA_030654635.1 Pseudomonas sp. | reverse complement strand
ATTCAATTGCGCGCTTTGCTGCGCGGTTAGATGCGGCGCGCCATGCATGATCTCGCTGGCAAACACCTTGGAGGCGTTGGCCAGGTCGCGGGAAATACGGATCTTGGCGTGGATATAGTCACGCAGGATTTGTGCCGGCTGGCCAGCCTGATTAAACGGTGCCGAGGCCTGCAGCAGGGGGTCGATGATGCTTTCGAGCACTTCGCAGTAAAGGTTGTCTTTGCTCTTGAAGTAGTAATACACGTTGGGCTTGGGCACCCCGGCCTTGGCCGCGATATCGCTGGTCTTGGCGGCGGCAAAGCCTTTGTCGGCGAACTCTTCACTGGCTGCGCGCAGGATCAAATCTTTGTTGCGCTGGCGGATACTGCTCATAAGCCCCCGGGCTTGTTGCCGTGCGTCGCAAAGGGCGGTGCACCTGCACTGGCATGGTAGCACCGGGCCGGCGCGGCTCTCAAGTTAGGGCGGTCGGGGTAGTTTTAGAGCTTCTTTTCGAGGTGATTGTCTGAAGTTATGTATACAAAATAAATAATTTCTGTTTTATTAAGCGTCCGTCCATGTCGCCAGTGTCCCAAACTGGCGCGTGCTGCGGCAGGCTCCAGCATGCAAGATCCCATTTTGCTTGATCCCTTTGGTCGACGTATCAGCTACCTACGGTTGTCGGTCACCGACCGCTGCGATTTTCGCTGCACCTATTGCATGAGCGAAGACATGGTCTTCGCCCCGCGCGCGCAAATCCTCAGCCTCGAAGAGCTCTACATAGTCGCCGATGCCTTTATCGGCCTGGGGGTTAAGCGCATCCGCATCACCGGTGGTGAGCCGCTGGTGCGCAAAAACCTGCTCAGCCTGCTGGAGCGCCTCGGCGCTCGCAGTGAGCTGGAAGACCTGGCCATCACCACCAACGGCTCGCAACTGGCAGGCATGGCCGCAGGCCTGCACGCCGCCGGGGTAAAGCGCCTGAATATCAGCCTCGACTCACTGCAGCGCGAGCGTTTCGCCGCCTTTACCCGCCGTGATCAATTAGCCCAAGTGCTGGCTGGCATCGATGCGGCACGGGCGGCCGGTTTCCAGCGGATCAAGCTCAACACAGTGGTGCAAAAGGGCCGCAACGACGACGAGGTCGAGGCCCTAGTGGCCTTCGCGGTAGCCCAGCA
>JAURXE010000129.1 GCA_030654635.1 Pseudomonas sp. | reverse complement strand
GATGCCGACGTGCTGCTCTCGGTGACCCCACCACCGCAAATGCCCGCCACCATGGAAGCCGGCACCATCAGCAGTTACTGCGTGGGCGAGCCGTGGAACCAGCAAGCGGTGATCAAAGGTATCGGTGTGCCGATTGTGGCCGACTCGCAAATCTGGAAAAACAACCCCGACAAGGTCTTCGGCGTATCCAAAGCCTGGGCCGATGCCAATCCAGAAACCCATAAACACCTGGTCAAGGCGCTGATCCGCGCGGCCATGTGGCTGGACGCAGACAACAACGCTAATCGCATGGAAGCAGTCGAGATCATCTCGCGGCCTGAGTACGTCGGCGCCGATGCCAAAGTGATCGCCAACTCGATGACCGGCACCTTTGAGTACGAAAAAGGCGACAAGCGTGCAGAGCCCGACTTCAACGTGTTCTTCCGCCACAACGCCACCTATCCCTTCTACTCCGACGCCATCTGGTACCTCACGCAAATGCGCCGCTGGGGCCAAATCGGCGAAGCCAAGCCGGACAACTGGTACCTGGAAACCGCCAAGAAAGCCTACAAGCCTGAGGTCTATCAACTAGCGGCGGCAGAACTGGTCAGCGAAGGAAAAGCTAATGCCAGCGATTTCGTGGCTGCCAACGAAGCCGGCTTTCGCGCGCCAAGCAATGAATTTATCGATGGCCTGACCTATGACGGCCGCAAGCCGAATGCCTACATCGAGCAATTCAAGATCGGCTTAAAAGGCAATGAAGCGCCTTAACAAACTGTGTGAAAACTGCTGAACCTGTGGCAGCCGGAGCCCCGGCTGCCCTTTCCAGAGAGGACAAGACGATGAGCAACCCAGCCTTCGCCGAAAAACTTCAAAGCACCTTGAATGCCGCTCGGCGCGAACGTCTGAAGCGCGTGCTGCCGGGCATCATTATGCCGCTGGTAGGGATTCTGGCCTTCTTGCTGTTCTGGCAACTGGTTGCCAGCAACATCCACACCAGCCTCGGCCAGTTCCCGGGCCCGGCCCAAGTAGCTACACAATTTAGTGGTTTGATCGATGCGCAAGTCGCCGAGCAAAAGAAAGCCCTGGCCTTTGAAGAACGCCAAGCCGCCCGTAACGCCGAGCGACTGGCCAAAGACCCCAGCGCTAAAACCACCAACCACCCCTACACCGGCAAACCGACCTTCTTTAAGCAGGTGTTCACCAGCCTCTACACGGTAATGACCGGTTTTCTGCTGGCCTCGCTGATCGCCGTGCCGCTGGGAATTATCTGCGGCTTGAGCAAAACCATTTACACCGCCATCAACCCGCTGATTCAGATTTTCAAACCCATCTCGCCGCTGGCCTGGCTGCCGTTGGTGACCATAGTGGTCAGCGCCGTGTACACCAGCCAGGACCCACTGCTGGCCAAGTCGTTCATTATCTCGGCGCTGACCGTGGCGCTGTGCTGCCTGTGGCCGACGCTGATCAACACCACAGTGGGCGTGGCTAATTTGGACAAAGACCTGCAAAACGTCAGCCGCGTGCTGCGTCTGTCGCCGATCAGCCATGTGCGGCGGATCGTCTTGCCGGCTGCGGTGCCGATGATTTTTACCGGCCTGCGTTTGTCCCTGGCCACTGGCTGGATGGTACTGATCGCCGCCGAAATGCTGGCGCAAAACCCAGGCCTGGGGAAATTCATCTGGGATGAATTCCAAAACGGCAGCTCCGACTCTCTGGGCCGGATCATGGTCGCAGTGATCGTCATCGGCCTGATCGGCTTTGCCCTGGACCGCCTGATGCTGGAGCTGCAGCGCTATGTCAGCTGGGATAAGAATGCCGACCTGCGCTAAGAACCTGTTCACTCTCTGCTGCGCTCGGTGATGCTGCGTTGGAAATGGCTTCGGAATGCTCATTTACAGCATGTAAACTCCGCTTCCTCAGCCATTTTCGCCTTGCCTCGCCTTCGCTCGCGACGATATTGAACAGGCTCTGATTACTAAAATTAAGGAGCCTGCCATGAGCACTGCTAACCACCTTGAACTGTCCAATGTCGGCATTAGTTTCCCCACCGACAAAGGCCTGTACTGCGCCCTGCAGGGCGTTAATTTGAAGATCGCCAAGGGTGAGTTCGTCTCCCTGATCGGCCACTCTGGCTGCGGCAAATCCACCGTCCTCAACATAGTCGCCGGCCTCTATCAGGCCAGCACCGGCGGGGTGATTCTCGATGGCCGCGAGGTCAACGAACCCGGCCCTGAACGCGCCGTGGTGTTTCAAAACCACAGCCTGCTGCCCTGGCTGAGTTGCTACGAGAACGTCGAACTGGCGGTGCGCCAAGTGTTTAAAGGCAGCAAGAGCCGGCGTGAAATGCGCGAGTGGATCGAGCACAACCTCAGCCTGGTGCAGATGATGCACGCCAAGGACAAACGCCCCAGCGAGATCTCCGGTGGCATGAAGCAGCGCATCGGCATCGCCCGCGCTCTGGCCATGCAGCCCAAGGTGCTGCTGATGGACGAACCCTTCGGCGCACTGGACGCCCTGACCCGCGCCCACCTGCAAGACTCGCTGATGGCGATTCACGCCGACCTGGGCAACACCGTGATCATGATCACCCATGATGTCGACGAGGCCGTAATGCTCTCCGATCGCATCGTGATGATGAGCAACGGCCCGGATGCCACCGTCGGCGATATTTTGCAGGTCGACTTACCACGGCCACGCAACCGCATGGAGTTGGCCCACGATCCGCGTTATCACCAGTACCGCGCCGCCGTGCTGGAGTTTCTCTATCAGCGCCAGCACCGGCCGGCGGCCTAGCAGGTCAGTTTGTAGGGTGGGCTTCAGCCCACCACTGTTGGACGCGATAATGCTGGGGACTCAAGCTCATTGGTGGCCAAGCTTCGCGTTGACCACCCTACGCGTTATTCACACCGGCCAGCGGCCTGAGGCCTGGCCGGTTCTGCCAAGCTGGGTAAGCCTTGGCAGAGCTGGTAAACTCGGGGCATCTGAGTCTTGCCGAGAGTTACAGCGTGGAACTGTTTAAAGAATTCACCTTCGAATCCGCACACCGCCTGCCCCATGTACCGGCCGGACACAAATGTGGCCGCCTGCACGGGCACTCCTTTCGAGTGGCGATTTATATCGAAGGCGAGGTCAATCCGCACACCGGCTGGATTCGTGATTTTGCCGAGATCAAAGCCATCTTCAAGCCGCTCTACGAAATACTCGATCACAACTACTTGAACGATATTCCCGGCCTGGACAACCCCACCAGCGAGAACATGGCCAAGTGGATCTGGCAACAACTCAAGCCACTGCTGCCCGAGCTGTCGCGCATCCGCATCCACGAAACCTGCACCAGCGGTTGCGAGTACCGCGGCGACTAAGCGCCAACTGAGCAACACAGCAAGCCACCTACGGGTGGTTTTGTCGTTTCTGGACAGCCAAACTTTTGGTTGGATTGCCACTTTTGCTCAGCGGCTAACCGCCCGCCACGGCAAAAGCGTGATGCAGGCGGCACCTGGGCCAAAGTGGCCGCGCTACTCTCGCTGGCACTTGCGTACAACAATAAAAATAATAGCCACAGGTGCTGCCCATGGACTGCCAAGAAACTCGCGCGGGATTACTGCGCGAAGACTTGCTGCACTTGCTTTGCCGAGCGAAAGACTTCCCCGTGACCCTGCTGCTGGCGCCAGCCGGCTCAGGCAAATCGACGTTGCTGAGCCACTTTCGCGCCAGCCACAACGCTCGGGCGGTGGCCTATTACCCGATCCAGGCCGGCGATAACGACCCGCAGCGGTTCTTTCGGCGCCTGATCGAATGCATCCGCGCCCAGGTCAGTGATTTTGATTTTTCCTGGTTCAATCCACTGGAAACCAGCCAGGCCCCGCTGCTGGTTGGTGAGCGGCTGGCTGAGGCCTTGGCGCGCATCGACTCAGGCCTGTACCTGCTGCTGGACGACTTTCAATGCATTCACCAGCCGAGCATCCTCGAGGTAATCGCCGCACTGCTGGAGCAATTGCCGAGCAATATTCGGCTGATTATCTCCAGCCGCAAGCACCCGGGTTTCGCCCTCAGCCGGCTCAAGCTCGACAATCAATTGCTCTGCATCGACCAGCACGACCTGCGCTTGTCGGCGGCGCAAATCCAGCAGCTCAACAGCCATTTGGGCGGCCCGGCGCTGCCAGAAAACTACATCGCTAACCTGCTGGAAATGACCGAAGGCTGGGTTGCTGGTGTCAAACTGGCGCTGCTGGCCTACGCCCGCACCGGCACCATCGCCCTGCAGCGCTTCAATGGCAGCCAGCCGGAAATCGTCGATTATTTTGGCCACGTGGTGTTCAAGGATTTAGCCCCAGCACTGCGCGAGTTTTTACTCTGCAGCGCGATCTTTGACAGCTTTAACGGCCCCCTCTGCGACAACGTCTTGCAGCGCACCGATTCGGCGCTACTTCTGGAGCAATTAGCCGAGCGCCAGTTATTTATGCTGCCGGTGGAAAACCAGCCCGGTTGGTTTCGCTATCACGCACTGCTGCATGACTTTTTAAGCAGCCGCCTGGCCATCGAACAACAGTCGCTGATAGTCCAGTTGCACGGCCGCGCTGCCGCCTATTACATGGCCTGCGGCGAGCAGGATCGGGCCATGCAACACGCCCAGCGCAGCGGCGACCAGACGCTGTTCGAGCAGTTGCTGGCCAGCAGTTGTGCGGTGTGGATTCCAACCGGACAATTTGGCGAGATCCTCAAATGGGTCGAGCCGCTGGCCGAAACCACCCTGCTGGCCAACCCCAGGTTATTGGTGCCGCTGATCGGAGCCCTGACCCTGTCGCGGCGTTTCCATCAGGCCCGCTATTACCTAGAAACCCTGAAAACCCTGCCGCCTATGGCCAATGGTCAGCCCTTATTCGAGCCCCTGACCGAGCAGTTTTTGTGGCTGAACCTGCAGCTGTTTCAGCACGACCAAGACTTTCGCCTCAGCCAAGACTGCAGCGCCCTGCTCGCCCCCGGCGTGCACCGTGGGATTCGCGCCGTCAGCCTGACGATTATTGCCTATCACCACTTGATCGATGCCCGCCTGGAAACCGCCATTCGCTTTGCCAGCCAAAGCAAAGAGCTGCTGGCGCAAAGTGGCCACAGCTTTTTTGAAAGCTACGCCGACCTGATTATCGCCCTGTGCAACCGCTATGCAGGGCGCACCAGCAGCGCCCGTAAAGAGGTCTACAGCGACTATCAGCGCACCGACCAAACCTCGCCCGCCTGGGTCAACCGCGCCACGGCAATGGTGGTTTCGCTCTATGAACAAAACCAGCTCGGCGCGGCGCAACAGCTGTGTGAAGACTTGATGGCGATGGTCAACTCCTCCTCGGCCACCGAGGCGATTGCCACCGTGTACCTGACCCTGTCGCGGTTGCTGCATCAGCGTCAACAGCTGGTGCGGGCCAGCCGCCTACTGGAGCAACTGGCGAATATCTTGCAGCTGGGCAACTACGCCCGCTTCGTCAGCCAGCTGGCGCAAGAGCAGATCCGCCAAGCCTATCTCAGCGCCAATCAGCCGGCTTTGCAGGCCTTGGCCCAGCGCTATCAGTTGGCCGAACGGCTGGCCGCCGGCGACTGGGAAAGCACCCGTGGGTATGACGAATGCTGGGAGCGTTACGGCCTGGCCACTGTGTACTGGTTACTGGCCCGCGGTGCCAAGGGCCGGGCGGTGCGGATTCTCAAGGTGCTGGCCGAGTCGTTACGCCTGAGCGAGGTAAAAACCCGCGCCCTGATCATCGAGGCCAACCTGCTGGCGCTCAATCCGCAGCAGCAAACCAAGGAGCTGCAAGTGCGCGAGCTGCGTCAGCTGATCAAGCAATACGGCATCAGCAATTTCAGCCGCTCGCTGTATGACGAAGCGCCGGGCTTCGGCGCCGAATTGCTGCGTTTGAATCCAGGGCAGCTGGTAGATATTTCAGACAAATACCGCGAGTCCTATGCCGAGTTCTTCCTTGCCGAACGTCCACCGGCCAAGCCCTCGACCGATATAGCCAGGCTGCTGACCGACAAGGAATATGAAATTTTCAACGGCCTGTTAAACGGCTTGTCCAACAGCCAGATCAGCGCGCAAACCGGCGCGGCGCTGTCGACCACCAAGTGGCACTTGAAAAACATCTACGCCAAATTAAATGTCGCCAACCGCACCGAGGCCATCCTCAGCGTGCAGTCGCGCACAGTAGCCAACTAAGTCTTTCTCCTTCCCGCCGCAGCGACTGTTTTTCTGCTCCCAACCCCTCCCAGGGAGGGGGCGACCAGCCGTTCTCCTCGACTAAGCTCGCGACCGCCGCTGCCCTCAGGCAGCCACGCTGCGTGCAAGACAACAACAATAATGAGGAGAGATTGCCATGGCTGTTTGGGTTACTTGGCCGGCTTTAACCAAGCTGGGAACGTTGGGTGTATTCGCAGGCCTGCTGACACTGAGCATGGAGCGCGAAGCGCTGCTGAAAAACAACCTGTTTGACGTCGATGACTATCCGCGCGCAAACAAGGACATCACTTGCGATGAGCGCAGCAAAACCGTGCGCACCGAAGACGGTACTTGCAACATTCTCGGCAACCCGGCCGAAGGCTCGGTGTACCGCCGCTTTGGCCGCAACGTCAATCCGGCCATCACTTTTGGCGAAGGCAGCAAAGGCACCTTGCTGACCCCCAACCCACGTGACGTCAGTAACACCTTGTTGGCCCGAGACAGTTTCAAGCCGGCCACCAGCCTGAACTTTATTGCCGCCTCCTGGATTCAGTTCATGGTCCACGACTGGGTCAGCCACGGCCCGAACTCGGTCGGCGATCCGATCCAAGTACCGCTACCAGCCGGTGACGCCCTGGGCTCTGGCAGCCTGTCGATCCAACGCACCCAAGCGGACCTAGACCGCACCCCCGCCGATGCCG